>JAEZZV010000132.1 GCA_023418375.1 Actinomycetes bacterium
AGGCGCGGTGCCGGTGCGCTGCGAGACCGGGCGCGTGAGGAGCACGGACGACCGGCACGACGACGCCGCTCGACCATGGGGCCCACTGCTCGACGCCTGGCTGGCCGACGCCACCGAGGGCTGGTGAATGGCTCACGTCTCCGGAGCCACCGGCGTCGCGTTGCCCAATAGTCGCTAGTGTGCCCCCATGACGACGAGGCGCGCGGTGGCGCTGTACGCCCGGATCTCGCAGGACCGTATCGGCGACGAGGCCGGGGTGACGCGCCAGTTGAAGGACTGCCGTGCGGAGGCCGAGCGGCGCGGGTGGGCGGTGGCCGAGGAGTACGTGGACGACGACGTGTCCGCGTACTCGGGCAAGCGGCGACCGGCGTACCAGCGGATGCTGCGGGACATCCGCGAGGGGCGGCGCGACGCGGTGGTGGTCTGGCACATGGACCGGCTGCATCGACGGCCGATCGAGCTTGAGCACTTCGTGAGCGTGTGCGAGCGGGCCGGGGTGCGCGACGTCGTGACGCTCTCCGGTGAGGTGGACCTGGCGAACGGTGACGGGCTGCTGATGGCGCGGCTGTTGGCAGCGGTCGCGGCGAACGAGTCCGCGTCCAAGTCGCGGCGGCTCAAGCGCAAGGCATTGGAGATCGCCGAGACGGGTCGTCCGACGATGGGCGGGCGACGGCCCTTCGGGTTCGCCGAGGACCGGACAGCCCACGAGCCGACCGAGGCCGCCGTCGTCCGCGAGGTAGCCGCCCGGCTGCTGGCGGGGGAGAGCCTGACGTCGGTGACACGGTGGATGCAGGACACCGGTGTCCCCACCGTGTCAGACGCCGAGTGGCGCACGCACTCGGTGCGCCAGGTCGTGACGAACCCGCGCATGTGGGGGATGCGGGTGCACCAGGACCAGATCATCGGCGCCGGGACGTGGGAACCGATCCTGACGCGCGAGCAGGGCGAGCGGCTGCGCAGGTTGCTGCTCGACCCGGACCGACGCACCAACCGCACAGCCCGCCGCTACCTGCTCTCGGGCATGCTGACGTGCGGCAAGTGCGGCGCCCGGATGGTCTCGGCCCCGCGCGAGGGTGTGCGTCGCTACGCGTGCCGGACCGGCCCGGACCAGCGCGGGTGCGGCGGCATCTACGTCGTTGCCGACCCGCTCGAGCGGTTCATCGCCGAGGCGGTGCTGCAACGGCTCGACAGCCCGCAGATGCACGACGCCCTGACCGGTAACGAGCACGACGACGCCGAGGTCGCGGCCCTGGCGGCGAAGGTGCAGGACGACGACCGGCGGCTGCTGGACCTGGCCGACATGTTCGCCACCGGGGAGATCGACCGCGTAGGCATGAAGCGAGCGCGCGACCAGATCACCTCACGCCTGGAGGCGAACCGGCGCGCGCTCGCGGCGGCGAACGGCCGCGACCAGGTGGTCGAGTACGCCGGACGCGGTGCCGAACTACGCGAGGCATGGGACGGGCTGGACCTGTCACGGCAGGTCGCCGTGGTCAAGGCGGTCGTAGCCGGTGCGACGGTGCTGCCGGCCACCCAGCGAGGCCGGCGCGGATTCGACCCCGCGCGACTGGTCCCGGACTGGCGGGCCTGACGCCGCGGGCGCGGGCGGTGGCGTGCTCGGCGCTGGCGCGCCGTGCGCGCGCCTCCGCCCGGTGCCCGTGGCGAGCATGACCGCCACATCCGCGAGCACCGTCGAGTCGGTGACCTTCTCCGGCACACCCTGCGCCGCGGTGGTGGCTCGCACCCACGCAGCCACCACGGCAGGGTCGAACGGTGGCCTCAGCGCCACTGCGCCCACACCGCCGGAGGCCGGTCCCAGTCGGGGACATCGCCGGACCACCAGAACCGCTCCGGGTCAGCGCCCATCGCATCGCACGCCTGGTCCAGCACCTCATCAACCGTGCGCGCACGGATCGTCACCTTCTCGGGCTGGAAGCCCTGGCCGACGTCGTACCGGTGCAGGCCGAGCACCCTGGTGGTCGGGTCGTCGAAGGTCTTAGCGACGTACTTCGACAGGTACCCCGCCGCGCGGCGCGCTTCCTCACGTGGGCCGGAACCGACAGGCAGCCCGCTGAGCAGCTTGATGTGCACGTGCCCGCGACCCCACGCCTCGGAGATGACCGAGCGCGGGAGGTACCGTCCGACAGCGAAGTGCACGTGCAGGTTGACCCGGTCCTTATGCAACTCGGGCACCCACGCGTACGGCAGGCGGGTGTGGCCGGTGGCCTCGCGCAGTCGGCGAAAGAATTCACCGACGTCCTGGCGGGCCTGCACCGGGTCGGCGCACCGCACGGCCACGCCGTTGACGTACGTGCGTAACGCCTGGTCGACCGGCGCGTAGGTGAGCGTACCGAGCCGGTTGAGGCTGTTCGCGGCACAGTACCGCCGCAACTTCCCTCGGGCGCGTCGCCCGGCCTCCTGTGCGGCGCGGTCCCGGTCCGCGGCGGCACCGGCGGGGACGAAGGGGCGCGGCGTGCGGGTCGGGGGCACGAGGCTGCCACCGGCTTCACCGGCATCGGGGTACAGCGAAAGGGTCCAAGCGAGGTGCACGAGAACCACCAGAGACGACGCGACAGGGACGCGACCGGTCGTGTCTGTGTCGTCTCGTCAAACGGGCAGTGACGCGCTCTGCGGGCCGCGCGCCCTGTGGTTCCCGCCTCCCTGCAGCCGCGTGCTGCTCGCGTGACCCCGGGACAGGGCCGTTCTCGTGTCTTCAGTCGCTGCCGGTCAGCCAGCGCCCGCATGAGCACCAAACCACACGCCTGCGACTCACCTCAACGAGTTCACCCGTTTGGAGGCGCTGCCGCGGGACCGTTCGTCCTCGCCCGCAGAGCGGGCTGCGGGCGCTGCGTCCCTTGCCCTCGGACCGCTGTGGTCGCCTCCGAGTTTCGTTGCTACTTCAAGTCAAGCGTCAGGAGCGGGCGAGGAAACCTGCGAACTGGGCGTGACGCCGCAACGTGGTGCGAATTTGGTCTCTGATGGCGGACGGGACTGTGTTCTCGGGTGCGTATGCTTTGAGCTCGACCACGACCTTCGGGCGCGGGTGATCCGGTCGCTGGACCAAGACGTCAGCTCTCACAGTCGAATGGTCCGAAGTCAGGTCAACCTCGTGCTTTGCTTCCATTCCCAGTTTGTGCAATGCGTAGGCGATGCGACGCCCTAGCGCAACTGGTTGACCGGTGACCGTTGGGTACCAGTTCTTAGCTCGATCTGCTCGCGCAGATGGCCTTTCTCGCATTGTTGTATAGGTGTCAGGAGTGAGGGTGTCGTGGAGCACCGACACAAAATGGGTAAGCGCGAATCGATCGAGGTAGGAGCGACCAATCTCTGGCTCGTGCGTGTCCAGGTTCCGACTGATCGCTTCGAGATCGGCGGCCGCAAGCGGAACCAAACGGACATCGAAATGCAAGCGAGCACGATTGAAGTCCCTCAGTGGAAGTGTGCGCCTATCAGCTTCGCTCAGGTCCCGCC
>JAEZZV010000133.1 GCA_023418375.1 Actinomycetes bacterium
TGCTTCTCGTGCTCGCGGTGGTCGTGGTCGTGGCCGCGGCGCTCGCCGTGACCGCCGGACCGGCCGCGGTCGCGGTCGCCGCCCGAACGGGAACCGCGGCCGCCCGATCCGCCGGCGCCCCCGTGCCCGCCCTTGCGGGCCTTGCCGCCGGTCTCGCCGAGGTCTTCGAGCTCCTCGGCCGCGAGGCCGGCCCGCGTGCGGGCCGCCTTCGGCAGGGTGCCCTTGGTGCCCTCGGGGATGTCGAGCTCGGTGTACAGGTGCGGCGAGCTCGAGTAGGTCTCGACGGGCTCGGGGAAGCCGAGGTCGAGGGCCTTGTCGATGAGGGACCAGCGGGGCAGGTCGTCCCAGTCGACGAACGTGACGGCGGTGCCGGTGCGACCCGCGCGGCCGGTGCGGCCGGTGCGGTGCAGGTAGACCTTCTCGTCCTCGGGGCACTGGTAGTTCACGACGTGCGTGACGTCGTCGACGTCGATGCCGCGGGCGGCGACGTCCGTCGCGACGAGGACGTCGATCTTCCCGTGCCGGAACGCGCGCATGGCCTGCTCGCGGGCGCCCTGACCGAGGTCGCCGTGGATCGAGCCGGCCGCGAAGCCGCGCTCGGCCAGCTCGTCCGCGACCCGCGCGGCCGTCCGCTTGGTGCGGGCGAAGACGATGGTCAGGCCGCGGTCCTTGGCCTGGAGCAGGCGGGCGAGCACCTCGACCTTGTCGAGCGCGTGGCACCGGTAGACGACCTGCTTGATCGCCTTGAGCGTCGCGCCGTCGTCGCCGGGGTCGGCCGCCCGGATGTGCGTGGGCTGCGTCATGTAGCGGCGCGCCATCGCGACGACGGGGCCGGGCATCGTCGCGGAGAAGAGCATCGTGTGCCGCGCGGCGGGCGTCGCGCCGAGCAGGCGCTCGACGTCGGGCAGGAAGCCCAGGTCGAGCATCTCGTCGGCCTCGTCGAGGACCACGGTGGACACCCGGGACAGGTCCAGGTACCGGTTGTTCATCAGGTCGATCATGCGACCGGGCGTGCCGACGACGACCTCGACGCCACGCGCGAGGGCGGCGACCTGCGGCTCGTACGCGCGGCCGCCGTAGACCTGGACGACGCGGACGCTGCGGCGCTTGGCTGCGACGTCGAGGTCGCCGGCCACCTGCACCGCGAGCTCGCGCGTCGGGACGACGACGAGAGCCTGGGGCTTGCCCGGGGCGGGCAGCTCGTCGAAGCCGGGCTCACCGGGGCCCGCGACGTGCTCCAGGATCGGGATGGCGAAGCCCAGCGTCTTGCCGGTGCCGGTCTTGGCCTGGCCGATGATGTCGTGCCGCTGGAGCGCCACCGGCAGGGTCATCGCCTGGATGGGGAACGGGTGGGTGATCCCGACGTCGGCGAGCGCGTCGACGATCTCGGCCCGCACGCCGAGCTCGGCGAACGAAGCCACGGGGCGCGCCGCGGCGTCCGTCGGCTCGTCGATGGTCGGGATGCCCCCGTCGACGGGGGCGGGCGTGGATGTGGTGTCGGACGTCATGGTCACCTCGGGTCGGCTCGCACGGGGCCACACGAGGAGCACGTCGCACCTCGGGCCCGCACCGCGTGAGCGGGGGCCGGCAGCCGATCGTGCAAGTCAGGCCCGCTCACTCAGCGGGAGGTTCGGGACGACCGGTCAACCGTCGAACGCGGCCATCCTACCGGAGCGGGCTAGCCTGGCGCCGTGACCCCCACCCCCCGCGCGGACGGTGACGCCCGTCCGGGCCCCGTCGACCCCGCCGCCCTCGCCGTGCTCGGCCTGCTCGCGAACAGCGACCTGGTCGCGATCACGCGGTTGGCGGCCGACGCGGAGGTCGCGCCGGTCGTCGGCGACCGCGTCGCGCTGTGCCACCTCGTCGGCGCCGCGACCGAGCGTCTGGCGCGGGTCGAGGCCCGTGCGGTCGAGCTGGGCGTGGACCTCACCGACGTCGTCGCGCCGTTCCTCGGGACGTTCACGGACTTCGACGCGCGGACCCCGTCGGGCACGTGGTGGGAGCGCCTGCTCAAGGCGCACGTCGGGTTCGGCGTCGAGGACGACGTCGCGCGCTTGCTCGCCGTGGGGCTCGACGAGCACGGCGACGCCGCGACGCGCGCGCTCGTGCTGGCGGTGCTCGACGACGAGCGGCACAGCGCGCTGGTCGTGGACCGGGTGACCGCGGCGACCGCGGCCGACCCGGTCCTCGCGTCCCGGCTCGCCCTCTGGGGGCGACGGCTGGTCGGGGAGGCGCTGGGCGTCGTGCAGCGGCTGGTCACCGACCACCCCGAGCTGCGCGCGCTCCTGGAGCGAGCCCTGCCCGAGGGCGTGGGCGACCAGACCCTGCAGCAGCGCCTGTTCGCGGTGCTCACGGCCGAGCACACGCGCCGCATGGACCGCCTCGGCCTGACGGCCTGAGGCCCCGGGCCTCCGACGCGTCAGATCGTGTGGAAGCCGACCTTGCTGCGCGCCTCGTCGCCGATCTCGACGTAGCCGACCGTGCCGGCCGGGACGATGACGCGCCGGCCGCGGGTGTCGGTGAGCTCGAGCGCCTGCCCGGCGTCCAGGGCCTTGCGGATGGCCTTGGCGGCGTCGTCCGCCGTCTGGTCGGTCTCCACGACGAGCTCGCGGGCCACGTTCTGCACGCCGATGGTGATCTCCACGCCGTCCTCCTCGTTCCTCCGGCCGTCCGGCCGATCGCCATCCTAAGCAGCCGGGCGGGCTGCCCGGGGCGCCCCAGGGGCGTTCGGGGCCGCGCTACGCCGAGGGCGGAACCGCGCCGTCGGCCGCCGCGAGCCCGGACGGGAGGGCGACGGGAGCGGGCGTGACGAAGCCGGCCACGCCGCCCCACGCGAAGGCGCTGACGAGCTCGATCGCGTCGTCGACGTCCACCTCGCCCGAGCGGTAGCGGGCGGTCGCGGCGACCCGGGCCATCCCCACGAGCGCCGCGCTGAGCAGTCGCGCGTGCTCGGGCTCGAGGTCGGCCAGCTCCCGCAGCCCCCGGCAGACCGCCTCCGCGGCGTCGGCCGAGGCCCGCTCGACGCGCCCGCGCACCTCGGCGTCACGCGTCACGTCCGACTCGAACAGCAGCGAGAACGAGTCCCCGGCCTGCTCGACGAACTCGACGTAGGCGCGCACGAGGGCCCCGACGACCGCGCGCACGTCGGACGGGTCGTCGGCCAGGGCCGCGTCGATCGCGGCCAGCAGTGCCTCGGCGCGGTGGTCGACCACGTCGAGGTACAGGTCCAGCTTGCTGGGGAAGTGCCGGTAGAGCACCGGCTTGCTCACCTCGGCGTGGTCCGCGATGTCGTCCATCGAGACGTGGTGGTAGCCCTGCCGTGCGAAGAGGTCCTGCGCGATCTCGAGGATCTGCGCGCGCCGCACGTCGCGGGCCACGCTCGGGGCCCGGCCTCGCCTCGGAGCGTCGGTCACGCGCCGATGCTACGCACCGGTACCCCCGCGCGGGAGCCCGTCCGGAACGTGACCGCGGCGCCGTGCCGCGGTGGCCGCAGGTGACGACGACGTCGTCGTCACGCCGCGCCGACGACGGCTGCGCACCGGTCGCGTCGATGCCACGATGGGCCGATGACCTCCCCGGCCCCCGGCGCGTCCTGGCACGCCGGCCGACGACGCCGCGGCGTGGGACCCGGTGGGCTGGTGCTCGCCGGGGGCCTCGCGCTGCTCGCCGGGCTCGTCTCGGGCGCCTCCGTCGTGGGGGCGGCGCCGTGGTCGGT
>JAEZZV010000147.1 GCA_023418375.1 Actinomycetes bacterium
GCCGAGGCCCATGCCGCGACCTACCGGGCGGCCGCCCGCGCGTAGGCCGCGGCGTGGTCGCGGGCGGCGCGCTCCCAGGTGAAGGTGGCCGCGCGTTCGCCGGCGGCCGCGGGCAGCTCCGCGCGTCTCGTCGTCGAGCCGCAGAGCGCGACCAGGCCCTCGGCGATCGACTCCGCGGACGTCCCGCAGTACGCCACCGCGTCGCCGCCGACCTCGGGCAGCGACAGCGCGCGGGTGGTGAGCGTCGGGGCCCCGCACGCCATGGCCTCCAGCACGGGGAGCCCGAAGCCCTCGCCCAGGCTGGGGTAGGCGACTGCGAGCGCCCCGCCGAGCAGCCCGGCCAGGTCGTCGAGCGGGAGGTAGCCGGTGCGCCGCACGGTGAGGTGGGCGGGGACCTCGGCGAGGGCCGCGTCGATGTCGTGGTCCCACCCCTTCCCGCCCGCGAGGACCAGGGCCGGCGGGGTGTCGAGCGCCGTGCAGGCCTGCACCCAGCCGCGGACGAGCGCGGGGACGTTCTTGCGCGGCTCGAGGGTGCCGAGGAACGCGACGTAGGGCAGGTCGCCGATGTCGAGCGTCGAGCGCACCCGGTCCTGCTCGGCGGTGCTCGTCGGGTGGAACCGCTCGGTGTCGACCCCGTGGTACGCGACGGTGAACCGGCCGGGGTCGCCGCCGGCCTCGCGGATCACCTCGTCCCGCGTGGCGACCGACGGGACGACCAGTCCGGCCGCGCGACGCGTCGCGACCCGGGTCGCGACGCGGAAGAACCGCGCCTTCGTCGGCAGGTGCAGGTGCGCGTCGGTGAAGAAGGTCGCGTCGTGCAGCGTGACGACCACCGGGGTCCGACCCGGCAGGGGCAGCAGCGGCATCGTGTAGTGCGGGCAGTGCAGCACGTCGGCCCGCACCCGGCGGGCGAGGGTCGGCAGCCCGACCTGCTCCCAGACGAGGCGCACGGGGCGCCGCGCGACCGCCTGGGGCGCGGCGACGACCCGCCCGGCGGGGGCGAGCGTGCGGTAGTGCGCCACGTCGCGGGGCTGGACCGCGAGCACGAGGTCGGTGCTCTGCGCGTCGAGCCGCGGCACGAGCTCGTCGACGTAGCGGCCGACGCCGCCCCGGTCGGCCGGCACGGCGGTCGCGTCGATCAGCACGCGCATCCGCGGGCCCTCCTGTCGTCCCCGGCGGTGTCCTGCCGGTGCGTCTCGTGTCGTGCGGCCGTCCGCGCGGCGGAACCGCGGGCGGTCGCCCCTGGCTAAGGTAGTGGCCCGTGACCCAGGACTCCGAACAGCGGCTCCTCGTGATCGTCCCGGCGTGGAACGAGCGCGAGGCGCTGCCCGGCGTGCTCGCCGAGCTCGCGGACGCGTTGCCGCACGCCGACGTGCTCGTCGTCAGCGACGGGTCGACGGACGGGACCGCGGACGTCGCGCGGGCGAGCGGCACCGCGATGGTGCTCGACCTCCCGCTCAACCTCGGGGTCGGGGGCGCGATGCGTGCCGGCTACCGGTTCGCGCTCCGTGAGGGCTACGACGCCACCGTGCAGGTGGACGCGGACGGTCAGCACGACCCGGCCGACGTCGCGCGCGTCGTCGCCTCGTTGGACGAGCTCGGCGCGGACGTGGTGATCGGCGCCCGGTTCGCGGGTGTCGGCTCGTACACCGTGCGGGGCCCGCGCAAGTGGGCGATGCAGGTGCTCTCGGGTGTGCTCTCGCGCAGCGCGGGCACCCGGCTCACCGACACCACCTCCGGCTTCCGTGCCTCGAACCGGCGCGCGATCCGGCTGTTCGCCGACGAGTATCCCGCCGAGTACCTCGGAGACACCGTGGAGTCCCTGGTCATCGCCTGCCGCGCGGGCCTCGTGGTCCGTCAGGTCGGTGTGGAGATGCGCGCCCGCACGGGCGGCACGCCGTCGCACAACCCGGCGAAGGCCGCGATCTTCCTGGGGCGCGCGCTGATCGCGCTCGTGATCGCGTTGTCCCGCCCGCTCGGCCAGGTCCCCGCGGGGGTGCGTCGGTGAGCGGGTACTGGTTCGCGGTCGGCGCCAGCGTCGCGCTGCTGGTCTTCCTCGTGGTGCTGCTGCGCACGCGTCGGCTCCGTGAGAAGTACGCCGTCGCGTGGATGGTGGTCGGCGTCGGGATCGTCGTGTTCGGCGCGTTCCCGGGCCTCGTCTCGGCGCTCGCGCGGCTGGTCGGCGTGCAGACGCCGAGCAACCTGCTGTTCGCACTCGCGTCGATCGTCCTGCTGCTGGTCTGCATCCAGCTCAGCTCCGAGATCACCACGCTCGAGGAGGAGACGCGGACGCTGACCGAGGAGGTCGCGCTCCTGCGCTTCGACGTCGAGCGGCTGGCGGCCTCGTCGGCACCGCGGGACCCGTCGACCGGCACCGTGCGCCCGCGCCCCGCCGACGCCCCGGACCCGGCCGCGTGAGCGACTCGCACCCCGCGCGTCCGGTCGACGACGGCCCCGTCGTCGATCTCATGCTCCCGTACTGGGGTGACCCCGGGTACCTGCGCGCGACGGTCGCCAGCGTCCTGGCCCAGACCGACCCCGCGTGGCGGCTCACCGTCGTCGACGACGCGAACCCCGACCCGTGGGCCGGTCCCTGGCTGGAGTCGCTGGGCGACGATCGCGTCCGCTACCTGCGCAACCCGGAGAACCGCGGGATCTCTGCCGTGTTCCGCCAGTGCGTCGAGCTCGCCGAGCACGAGCTCGTCGCGGTGCCCGGCTCCGACGACGTCCTGCTGCCGGACTACGTCGCCGTGGTCCGGGCGACCCACGCCCGCTTCCCGCGCGCGGACATCATCCAGCCGGGTGTCCGGGTCATCGACTCCCGCGGGGTCGTCGTGCGTCCGCTGGCCGACCAGGTCAAGCAGCGTCTCGTGCGGCCGCGGGGCACGGGAACCCGGGTGCTGTCGGGGGAGCCGCTGGCGGCCAGCCTGCTGCACGGCGACTGGTTGTACTGGCCGTCGTTGGTCTTCCGGCGGGAGGCCGTGCAGGCGACCGCGTTCCGGCCCGGGCTGCCGATCATCCTCGACCTCGCCCTGGTGATCGACATGCTGCTCGCCGGCTCGGACCTCGTCTTCGAGCCGACCGAGGTCTTCGCCTACCGCCGGCACGACGCGAGCGCGTCGTCCGTGAAGCTGCTGGACGGCTCGCGGTTCGCGGGCGAACGGGAGTACTTCGACCTCGCCGCCGACCTCATGACCGAACGTGGCTGGCGTCGTGCCGCGCGCGCCGCGCGGCTGCACCTGACGTCGCGTCTCTACGCGCTGACGCTGCTGCCGACCGCGCTGCGGGTCCGCGACGCCCGCGCCCTGCGGACCCTCGCGCGGCACGCGCTCGGGTCCTGACGCAGGGCGGCTCGGGCGCCACGTCGAGCGCGGCGCCGTGACGGCGCTGCGGACCTCGACCGTCGGTGCCGGATCCGCACCGCTCAGAGCAGGGCGAGGGACGCCGCCGTGGCGAGCCACGCGCCCGCGCCGTAGACGACCGCCGTGATGCGTGCCGGCCGGTCGCGCAGCGTGGCGGCGGCGACCGCCACCCCCACGGGGATGAGCGTGAGCGCGTAGCGGCCGGGGATCGGCACGAAGATGCCCTGCGAGAAGAACGTGAACGCGATGATCAACGGGGCGCCGATCGTGCCGATCACGACGAGGCTCAGGGCCAGGAGCCGCAGGTCCGTCGAGATCCGTCGTGCGACGAGCAGGGCAGCGAACGTGGCGCCGAAGACGATGAGTGCGAGCGTCTGCTGGTTCAGCTGGCCCACGGGCCCGAGCACGTTGACGCTCCCGGCGTCGTAGAACACCCGCAGGAAGATGCCGAGGTGCTCGACGGTCTGCACGAGCGGGAACGCGTCGG
Source organism: Actinomycetes bacterium (assembly GCA_023418375.1). Classification (GTDB taxonomy): domain Bacteria; phylum Actinomycetota; class Actinomycetes; order Actinomycetales; family Cellulomonadaceae; genus Actinotalea. The sequence continues at coordinate 3,850 of JAEZZV010000147.1, forward strand.
TGCGGGACCCTTCGGTCATTGAGACGCCGTCGCTGGACGCGACCGCCGTGGCGCCGACGTAGAGGATGTACCCGACCGCGAGGGCGAGCGCGGCCGCGGACATCGCCCCGATGAGGACGGCGGACTGGGCCGGTGTCGGCGTGGACGGCGCGGGAACGTCGGCGCGCGCGACGGCGGTGTCGTCGGGCGCGGCGCGGCGCCGGCGCACCTCGGTCACCACGGCGCGGACCAGGACGTAGAGCGCGAGCAGCACCACGACGAGGATGTTCAGCGCCTTGACCGCGACCACCAGGCCGCTCAGCACCGCGGGCAGCCACCAGCGCCGCGACGGCGACTCCTGCCACCACAGCACGGACCAGAGCAGCCCGGCGCCGCACAGCAGCGCCGCCGCGTCGGGGGTGATGGTCGCGGCCGGGTAGAGCACGGTGGGCACGGCGGCGGTCGCGAGCAGCAGGCCCGTCGCGGTGGACGGGGCCGCGCCGAGCCGACGCGCGGCGAGCAGCGTCATGACGAGCCCGCAGGCCAGCCACAGCCCACCCACGAGACGGCCCGCGGTGACCAGCCCGACGCCGGTGACGGCCGTGATCGGGAGCGCCACCGCCTTGGTGACGGTGTAGTAGAGCGGCGTGTAGATCGCCGCGGTGTTGCTGCCCGACTCCTGGAAGTCCTCCGGGTCGTAGACCGTCACGGTCGAGCAGGCCTCGGTCTGCGGCCAGGCCGGCAGGCGGCGACAGGCCTGCTCGCGCATCGCGTCCTGGCCGACCTTCTCGCCGCTGCGCACGATCTGCGGGGCCTTGAACAGGTAGTCGATGTGCTGTAGCTCGTCGACCGGGGACATCTCGGGGTGCCGCGCGGCGTGCAGCGTCGTGATCCCGATGGCGGCGACGACCAGGACGATCGCGCAGACGAGCATCTGACGCGTCCGGAGCACCCGGGCGAGGCGGCTCTCGTGCCGCTCCCAGCGGTGGCCGGCGCCGACCGTGGTCGTCGCTCTCGGTTCGGCAGAGGCCGCGCTGCTGGGCACGAAGAGGTCCTTCCGGCTGGGCGGCCCGAACGGTTCGGGCCGCGGGCCAGCCTAGGGAGTCGGACGGGCCGAGGGGTAGCCGACGGGCGGGCGCGCCGCTCGTGCCGGTCAGAGGGTTGCGCACGGTACGTTGACCTGCCGGGTCGAGCGTCGCCCGGCAGGGACGGAAGAGATACGCATGACCGCCAGCGCCGCGACCGCGACCCGAGGCCCCTCGCCTGCTGCGGAGCCGATCGTCGCCGAGCCGGTCCCCGCCGTTCGCACGACCTGGCGGAGGTGGTTGCCATCGCCGTGGGTCGGCGTCCCGGTCGCCTGCTACCTGCTGCTGTCGGTGCTCGGCGTCACTCTCTCCTCGATCGGCACCACGTACCTGCGGGAGGACCCCGGCGCGCCGCCGCGGGACCAGCTGCTGCCGGCGGCGGTGACGCGTTCCGACGAGTTCCTCACCTCGAGCCCGCTGGCGCTCGGCGTCCTGGCCACCGGCCGGGCCGACGACCTCAACCCGCTGACCGCTCCCCAGGCGTTCACGACGATGCTCCCGGGCACCCCGGTCTCCTCGGTGGTGCTCGCCGACGGCGCGGTGCTGCGGTGGGGCGCCTTCCTGCCGCACGAGATGCTGTTCGCGGCACGGTGGTGGCTGCCGCTGCTGCTCCTCGTGCTCGGCATGCCGGCTCTGCTCCGTCCGCTCACCGGCAGCCGGTGGCCCGGGCTGTTCGCGGCGGCACTGATCGCGTTCGCCCCCGCGACGGCCTGGTGGTCGCTGTCGCCGCTGCAGCTGTGGGGGTTCCTCGCGGCCGGGACGGCCGCGTTGGTCCGGTGCGCGGTGCTCGTGGGGTCACCCGGGTCGGCGGGGCCGGCCCGGGTCCGCGGCCGGTGGCGCGCCGTGGGCTGGGGACTGCTGTCCGCGTGGCTCCTGGCCCGCACACCGTTGCAGTACCAGCCCTGGGCCCTCGTCGTGGCGCCCGTGGTGCTCGCGCTCGGCATCGTCCCGCTGCTCGTCGACCGGGCGACCCGGGCGCGGCGCGCCGTGGCGATCGGTGCCGTCGGCGCGTTCTCGCTGGTGCTCGCCGGTGCCGTGCTGTGGGAGAACCGCGCGTCGATCGCCGCGACCGCCGGCACGGTGTACCCGGGCCAC
>JAEZZV010000196.1 GCA_023418375.1 Actinomycetes bacterium
CCATCGTGCGCGCCCGCGGCGGGGTGCGGCGGCTCGGGTGCGCGGTTCCCCCGGGCCGCGCGCCGAGGCGCGCGCGCAGCGGCGCCATGCTGTCGTTGGTGACACGGCCCGCCCAGACCAGCTCCCAGAGCGCGTCACGCACGGCCGTCGTCGTGACGTCGGTGCCGAGCCGGAACCGCACCTGCTCGACGAGCGACGGCAGGAAGAACCCGCCGCCCCCGGCCAGGACGTCCAGGAGTGCGTGCTCGACGCGAGGGCCCTCGGGCGCGGCGAAACCCTCCGGCGACAGGCCGCCACGGGCCGATGTCGGCTGCCCGGGTGGTGCCGCGTCGCCGGGCACGGCGGCGACCGCCTCCGGGTCCAGCAAGGGCAGCGTGAGGTCCGCGGTGCTCGCCAGGTGCAGGCTCACGAGGCCGTCGCGGGCCGCGAGGGACCCGTGGCCGGCCCAGAGGACCTCGCCGGCGCCGGTGAGCTCGTCCAGCATCCGGGGGTCGTAGTCGACGACCCGCGCGGGTAGCACGAGGCTCTCGAGCGCCGATGCGGGCATGACGGCCCCCGCGAGCTGCTCGACGGCACGCAGCAACCCGTCCGTGCCGCGCAGCCGCGTCGGCCCGCCCGCCGCCGCCACGTTCTGCCAGCGGGGCAGGAACGTGCCCAGCGTGACGGGCGGCACCGGCTCGACCTCGGCCCGCAGCGCAGCGAGGGAACGCCGCCGGATGAGGCGGAGCACGTCGGCGTCGCAGACGTCCTCGCCGGTGCCGCCGAGCGACTCCGGCCGGATCCGTCCCACGACCACCGCCCCGTCGGCCTCCAGGCGACGCAGGACGTCCGCGACGACCGCCACGCCGATGCCGAGTCGCGCGGCGACGTCGGCCGCCGTGAAGGGGCCGTGCGTGCGCGCGTGCCGGCGAACGAGGTCGCCGAGGGGGTCGCGGACGACGTCCGTGAACTCCTCCGGGACGCCGACGGGCAACGCCACCCCGAGGGCGTCGCGCAGGCGCCCCGCGTCCTCGACGGCGGCCCAGTGCTCGGGCTGACCCGTCGCCCCGATCCGGACCCGGATCACCCGCCGGGCACCGGCGAGCTCCTCGAGCCACCCCGGCAGCTGCTCGCGGACCTCGGCCCGTGTGCGCTCGACCACCTCGGTCGTGGTGAGCGGCCCGTGCCGGCGCACGATGTCGGCCACGTCCTCCAGGTGACGCGCCTGGCGTCCGGGTGCGGTCGCGGTGACCTCGGCCTCGGTCCGCTCCACGGCCCCGGGGTCCAGCAGGTCGGCGAGCTGTGAGGCCCCCTGCTGGCCCAGGAGCTCGGCCAGGAGCGTCGGGTCGAGCGTGAGCGCGGCGGCGCGGCGCTCGGCCAGGGGCGCGTCGCCCTCGTAGAGGAACTGGGCGGTGTAGCCGAAGAGCAGCGACCGGGCGAACGGCGACGGCGTGGGGGTGGTCACCTCGACCACCCGGACACGGCGCGCCGCGATGTCGGTCATGAGGCGGGCGAGGCCCTCGACGTCGAAGTCGTCCTGGAGGCACTCGCGCGCCGCCTCGAGGAGCACGGGGAAGTCGGGGTACTTGGCGGCGACCGACAGCAGCTGGCTGGAGCGTTGGCGCTGCTGCCACAGAGGCTGGCGGCGGTCGGGCCGACGGCGGGGCAGCAGGAGCGAGCGGGCGGCGGCCTCACGGAACCGCGCCGCGAACAGGGTCGAGCCGCCGAGCTGGGTGCGGACGGCGTCGGCGACCTCCTCGGGCGCGAGCAGCAGGTCGTCGAGCTCGATGCGTGGTCCCTCGCCACCGCGCCAGCGCCCGGCCGCGACGTCCCAGACGGCCTCGGACAGCGTGTCGGGCAGGCGCAGCACCAGACCGTCGTCGGCATGCAGGACGGCGGCGTCCAGGCCGTGCCGCTCCCGCAGGCGCGCCGCGAGGACGATGCCCCAGGGCCCGTGGACACGCGCGCCGAAGGGCGAGTGGACGACCACCCGCCAGTCGCCGATCTCGTCCCGGAACCGCTCGACGACGATCGTCGCGTCGTCGGGAAGGTGCCCGGTCGCGTCGCGCTGCTCGCGCAGGTAGCCGACGAGGTTGTCCGCGGCCCACTCGTCGAGCCCGTCGGCGGCGAGGCGGCGTCGGGCCTCGGCGGCGGGCAGCGCCGCCACCTCGCGCACCCAGGCCCCCAGCGCACGCCCGAGCTCGGCGGGACGTCCGGGCGCGTCGCCCTTCCAGAAGGGGAGCCGGCCGGGCAGCCCGGGCGCCGGGGAGACGAGCACGCGGTCCGGCGTGATGTCCTCGATGCGCCAGGTGCTCGACCCGAGCGTGAACGTGTCGCCCACCCGCGACTCGTAGACCATCTCCTCGTCGAGCTCGCCGACGCGTCGCCCGCCCCGACCCCGGGCGCTCGGATCGGTGGGGGCGTGCGTCGGGTCGTCCCCCGAGCCTGCGAGGAAGACGCCGTACAGGCCGCGGTCGGGGATGGTCCCGCCGCTGGTCACGGCCAGGTGCAGGGCCCCGGGCCGTGGGGTCAGCGCCCCCGTGGCCCGGTCCCAGACGATGCGCGGGCGCAGCTCGCCGAACTCCTCGCTCGGGTACCGCCCGGCCAGCATGTCGAGCACCGCCCGCAGCGTCGCGTCGCCCAGGCCGGTGAACGGGGCGGCGCGTCGAACGACGGCGGCCAGGTCCTCGATCCGCCACGTGTCGACGGCGACCATCGCCACGATCTGCTGCGCGAGGACGTCCAGGGGGTTGGCCGGCACGGACAGGGACTCGATGGCCCCGGCCCGCATCCGGGTGGCGGTCACCGCCGAGGGCACGAGGTCGCCGCGGTGGGTCGGGAAGAGCACGCCGCGGGAGACGGCGCCCACCTGGTGCCCGGCACGCCCGACCCGCTGCAGGCCGGAGGCGACGCTGGGCGGCGCGCCGACCTGGACGACCAGGTCCACGGCGCCCATGTCGATGCCCAGCTCGAGCGACGACGTCGCCACCACGGCCGGCAGGCGGCCGGACTTCAGCTCCGACTCGGTCCGGGTGCGCTCGGTCCGGCTCATCGACCCGTGGTGCGCCCGCGCGAGGATCGTCGTCGCGTCCCGGGTGTCGAGACCGGCGCTCGTTCCCGAGGCGCTCGGGGTCGCCGCGGCCTGCACCGAGCCGACGTCGGGCACCGGCTCGCCACGCCGCTCGGCCCAGACCTCGTTCAGGCGGGACGTGAGGCGCTCGGCCGCACGCCTGGAGTTCGTGAAGACGAGCGTCGAGCGGTGCGCACCCACGAGGTCGGCGATGCGCTCCTCGACGTGGGGCCACACCGAGCGGCTGGCCCGACGCGCGGGCGTGTCCGCCCCGGCCTCCGTGCCGCCCGCGGGTGCCTCCTGCCCGGGAGACCGGGGTGCCAGGTCGGCCAGGTCGGGTACCGGGACGACGACGTCGACCTCGACCTGCTTGGCCGTCGGGGGCTGGACGACGCTGACGGTCCGACCGCCGTCCTCGGGCGTGCGCGCCCCCGCCAGGAAGCGCGCGACGGCCTCGACGGGCCGCACGGTCGCCGAGAGGCCGATCCGCTGCGCCGGTCCCGGTCCGTGCTCGAGGAGCGCGTCGAGCCGCTCGAGGCTGAGCGCCAGGTGCGCGCCCCGCTTCGTCCCGGCGACGGCGTGGATCTCGTCGACGACCACGGTGCGCACGCCCGCCAGGCCCGCGCGCGCCTGCGAGGTGAGGACGAGGTAGAGCGACTCCGGGGTCGTGATGAGGATGTCGGGCGGGTGGGTGCCGAAGGCCCGACGCTCGGGCGCTGGCGTGTCGCCCGTGCGGATGCCGACCTCGACGTCGGGCACCTCGAGGCCGAGGCGTGTGGCCGCCTGGCGGATGCCGACGAGCGGCGACCGGAGGTTCTTCTCGACGTCCACCGCGAGCGCCTTGAGCGGGGAGACGTACAGCACGCGGCAGCGGAGCCGGGGGTCGTCCGGCGGCGGCTCGGCGTGCAGCCGGTCGAGCGCCCACAGGAACGCCGAGAGCGTCTTGCCGGAGCCCGTCGGTGCGACGACGAGCGCATGCTGGCCCGCCCCGATCGCGGTCCACGCGCCCACCTGGGCGGCCGTCGGCTCGGCGAAGGCGCCGGTGAACCACGCGCGCGTCGCCGCCGAGAAGCCCGCCAGGGGAGCCGGGGTCTCGTCGCCGGTCGCGCTCACGAGGTCATTGTGGTGGGCCGCACCGACACGCGCCCGCGCGGTCGGTCAGGCGGTCGCGTGGCAGGCTGTGCCGGTGCGCTACAGCGAGTTCTGGGAGCTGGTCGACGACGTGTTCGGACCGCAGGGGCGCACGCTCGCGCGCGACCTCGTCGTGGGCGCGCTCGACGACCGCACGGCCGTGGCCGCCCTCGACGCGGGCGAGGACCCGGCCGTCGTCTGGCGGGCGCTGTGCGACGCGCAGGACGTCCCGGTCGCCCTGCGCTGGGGTCACCCCAGGCCGCGCCGCCGCGCCTGAGGGCCCGCTCCGGATTCCGGTGTCGCCACGTCAGAGGGCTGGAGTACGTTCTCCCGGTGCCTGACGCCCCGCTGATCCTCGCCCGTGGACTCGTCAAGCGGTTCGGGGACTTCGTCGCCGTCGACGGCATCGACGTGGAGGTCCGCCCGGGGGAGTCGTTCGGGTTCCTCGGTCCGAACGGCGCCGGCAAGTCGTCGACCATGCGGATGATCGGCTGTGTCTCGCCGCCGTCGGGCGGGATGCTCCAGGTGCTCGGCATGGACCCGGCCACCCACGGCCCGCGGATCCGCGCGCGCCTGGGCGTCGTGCCCCAGCGGGACAGCCTCGACGAGGAGCTGACGGTCGAGGAGAACCTCTGGGTCTACGGACGGTACTTCGGCCTGCCGCGGGCGGTGGTGCAGGAGCGCGCGAAGGAGCTGCTGGAGTTCGCCCAGCTCACGGACCGCGCGACCTCGATCGTGGAGCCGCTGTCCGGCGGCATGAAGCGCCGCCTCACCATCGCGCGCGGGCTCGTGAACACCCCCGAGATCCTGCTCCTCGACGAGCCGACCACGGGCCTGGACCCGCAGGCGCGCCACGTCCTGTGGGACCGCCTGTTCCGCCTCAAGCGCGAGGGCGTGACCCTCGTGCTGACCACGCACTACATGGACGAGGCGGAGCAGCTCTGCGACCGGCTCGTGGTGATGGACCGCGGCCGGATCGTCGCGGAGGGCTCCCCGCGCGAGCTCATCGACACCTACGCGACCCGCGAGGTGCTCGAGCTGCGCTTCGACACCGACGACCACGCGCACCACCTCTCGGACGTCGACGGCGTCGCCGAACGGGTCGAGGTGCTCGCCGACCGCCTGCTGCTCTACGTGCGCGACGGGGAGGCGGCGCACGCGGAGGTGCTCCGCCGGGGTCTGGCGCCCCTGTCGGCGCTCGTCCGACGGTCGACGCTCGAGGACGTCTTCCTGCACCTCACCGGCCGGAGCCTGGTGGACTGATGACGCTCGGAACGAGGGTCACCACGGCCGCCGTCCCCGTCGCCCGGGGTGGCGTCTGGGCGGTTGCCGCCCACTGGCTGCGCAAGTACCGCCGGGTCTGGTTCGGGTCGGCGGTGTCGAGCTTCCTGACGCCGCTGCTGTACCTCGCCGGCATGGGCTTCGGGCTCGGCATGCTCGTGGACTCGGGCAGCGGCGGCGTCGGCGGGGTGCCGTACGTCGTGTTCGTCGCGCCGGGCGTCCTCGCCGCCACCGCGATGCAGGTCGGCACGGGTGAGACGTCGTTCTCGGTCATGGGCGGCATCAAGTGGGACCGGATGTACCACGCGATGCTCGCGACCCCGCTCGGACCCCGCGACGTCGTCGGCGGGCAGATGGTCTTCGTGGCGGTGCGGGTCCTCACCTCGGTCGCGGCCTTCTTCGTCGTCGCCGCGGTGCTGGGCACCGTGCGCTCGCCGTGGGCCGTGCTCGCGATCCCGGTCGCGGCCCTGGGCGGGATGGCGTTCGCGACGCTGATGTTCGCCTTCGCCGCCCGGCTCGAGAACGACCGGGGGCTCACGCTCGCCTTCCGGTTCGTGATCACGCCGATGTCGCTGTTCGCGGGCACGTTCTTCCCGATCGAGCAGCTCCCGGGCTGGCTCCAGCCGGTCGCATGGGCGACGCCGCTGTGGCACGCCGTCGACGCGTGCCGCGACCTCTTCCTGGGCACGGTGACCCCTGGCCCGATGCTCGGGCACCTGGCCTACCTGAGCCTGTGGGCGGTCGTCGGCCACGCGCTCGCGGTCCGCGTCCTCACCCGACGGATGGTGGTCTGATGGCGACGACGACGCGCGGGGCGCCCCGAGGCGTCGGGCCCGCCGGCGGGACGGGGCTGGCGAACCGGGTGGCACGGGCGCTGCCGCTGCCTGCGGGCGCGGGGATGGCGCGCACGCTCGTCGAGCGGAACTTCGTCTCGTTCCGACGGACGTGGACGATCATCGTCTCCGGCTTCTTCGAGCCCGTGTTCTTCCTTTTCGCCATGGGCGTCGGTATCGGCTCGATGGTCGGCGACGTCGAGCTGCCCGGTGGCGGCACCGTGCCGTACCTGGCGTTCGTCGCCCCGGCGCTGCTGGCGTCCTCCGCGATGAACGGTGCCGTCTTCGACTCGACCACCAACGTCTTCTTCAAGCTCAAGTACGCCAAGCTCTACGACTCCGTCCTCGCCACGCCCCTCGGTCCCCGGGACGTGGCGATCGGCGAGATCTCCTGGGCGCTGCTGCGCGGGCTCGTGTACTCCGGCGCGTTCCTCCTGGTCGCGTGGCTGGCCGGAGCCGTGGAGAGCCTGTGGGCGCTCGCGGCCGTCCCGGCGGCGACGCTCATCGGCTGGGCATTCGCCTCGGTGGGCATGGCGTCGGCGACGTACATGCGCACGTGGGCGGACTTCGACTACATCCAGCTCGCGATCATGCCCATGTTCCTGTTCTCGGCGACGTTCTTCCCGCTGACGACCTACCCGCAGGCGCTGCAGTGGATGGTGCAGGCGACCCCGCTCTACCACGGCGTCGCGATGACCAGGGAGCTCATGCTCGACGACGTCTCCGTGGCCATGGTCGGGCACGTCGGGTACCTGGTGGCGATGGGGCTGGTCGGCACGGTCTGGACCGCCGGCCGCATCGAGCGGCTGCTCCTGAAGTAGTCCGGCGGGGTTCGGAGGTAGCGCCGGGCGTGTCGCGGGCCGTCGAACACCTGTTCGGCTAGGCTGTCCACACGAGCTGCGGCGGCGCCGGTGTGCACCGTCTCGGCGGGCCGGCGCCGATCGTGTCGGAGGTGGCCCGTAGCGTCGCACGTACTCCACAGACGAACGACAGGGCCCACGGCCCCCGGACACACGAGGTGTTCCATGCCTGCTCCCGCAGACCGCACCAAGGCGCTCGAGGCTGCGCTCAGCCAGATCGACCGCCAGTTCGGCAAGGGCTCGATCATGCGCCTCGGCGACGAGAGCCGCGCGCCCGTCGAGGTGATCCCGACCGGGTCGATCGCGCTCGACGTCGCGCTCGGCATCGGCGGCCTCCCGCGCGGCCGGGTCGTCGAGATCTACGGACCCGAGTCGAGCGGCAAGACGACCGTCGCGTTGCACGCCGTCGCCAACGCCCAGAAGGCAGGCGGCATCGCCGCGTTCATCGATGCCGAGCACGCTCTCGACCCCGACTACGCCAAGAAGCTGGGCGTCGACACCGACGCGCTCCTGGTCTCGCAGCCGGACACGGGGGAGCAGGCCCTGGAGATCATGGACATGCTGATCCGCTCCGGCGCGATCGACATCGTCGTCATCGACTCCGTCGCCGCGCTCGTGCCGAAGGCCGAGATCGAGGGGGAGATGGGCGACAGCCACGTCGGCCTCCAGGCCCGTCTCATGTCGCAGGCGCTGCGCAAGATCACCGGCGCCCTCAACGCCTCGGGCACCACCGCGATCTTCATCAACCAGCTCCGCGAGAAGATCGGCGTCTTCTTCGGCTCGCCGGAGACAACGACCGGTGGCAAGGCGCTGAAGTTCTACGCCTCGGTCCGCATGGACATCCGTCGCATCGAGACCCTCAAGGAGGGGACCGAGGCGGTCGGCAACCGGACGCGCGTCAAGGTCGTCAAGAACAAGCTCGCGCCGCCCTTCAAGCAGGCGGAGTTCGACATCCTCTACGGCGTCGGCATCTCGCGCGAGGGTGGCCTGATCGACCTCGGCGTCGAGCACGGCCTGGTGCGCAAGTCGGGCTCCTGGTTCACCTACGAGGGCGACCAGCTCGGCCAGGGCAAGGAGAACGCGCGAGGCTTCCTGCGCGACAACCCCGACCTTGCCGACGAGATCGAGAAGAAGATCAAGGAGAAGCTCGGTGTCGGCGCCCGCATGGACGCCCCCGCCGACGCGGCTCCCTCCGTCGACTTCTGAGGCCCGCCCTGAGCACGCGTTCGCGCCGTCCCCGGTCGCCGGCCCACGAGCCGCCGGCGACCGGGTCGGCGGGGGCCGACCGGGAGCCCGACCCCGAGGCGGTGGCGCGGGCGATCGCACTCCGCCTCCTGACCGGTGCGCCGCGGAGCAGGCAGCAGCTCGCCGACGCGATGGCTAGGCGGGACGTCCCGGACGACGTGGCAGAGCGGGTGCTCGACCGGTTCACCGAGGTCGGGCTGGTCGACGACGCCGAGTACGCGCGGATGCTCGTGCGCTCGCGCCAGGAGTCCCGTGGGCTCGCACGCCGCGCGCTGGCCGTCGAGCTGCGCCGCAAAGGCATCGATGGCGACATCGCGGCAGAAGCGCTCACCCAGGTCGACGACGCGTCGGAGGAGGCGAGCGCCCGCGAGCTCGTGCGGCGTCGCTGGCGGCACGGGCTCGACCCGGACGTCCAGGCTCGCCGGCTGCTCGCGATGCTCGCCCGGAAGGGGTACCCGTCCGGCCTGTCGCTCCGCCTCGTCGCCGAGATGCGCGACGATAGGCCCTGGCCGGAGAGCACCGAGGCGGACGGGTAGTCCGCCGCAGAGAGGAGCCTCGCTGTGGACTGGGGCGACGTCGGGTTCATGATCGCCCTGCTCGGAGCGTGCCTGGTCGCGCTGATCCTCGTGCTGCTCGCGCGTCGCGAGGCCGAGGCGACGCGACGGCAGGCGCACGAGGACACAGCCAGCATCAAGTCCGAGGCCCGCGCCATGCTCGCCGACGCCCAACGGCGCGAGGAGCACGTCGCGCGTCGGGAGCAGGAGGTCGCCGCGGAGTGGCGCCAGGCCCGCGAGCTCACCGAGCAGGCGGAGGCGAAGGCGCACCAGGCCGAGCTGCGCGCGCAGCAGGCCGAGGCGGACCGGCGCGCCGCGCGCGACCAGCTCGCGGCGGCGCGCGAGGAAGCCGGTGAGCTGCTGCAGATCGCGTCGGGCCTGACGCCCGACGAGGCCCGCGCACAGCAGCTCGAGCTGGTCCGCGAGGAGGCGGAGCGGGAGGCTGCTGCGCTCGTCCGCCGCATCGAGGCGAAGGCGCGGCGCACCGCGGACGCCCGCGCCCGGCACATCGTCGCGAGCGCCGTCCACCGGGTGGCCGGACCGACGAGCAGCCAGAGCGTCGTGACCGTCGTCCCGCTCCCCGCCGAGGAGATGAAGGGCCGGATCATCGGCAAGGAAGGCCGCAACATCCGCGCCTTCGAGGCGCTGACCGGAGTGAACGTCATCATCGACGACAGCTCCGACCAGGTGACGCTCTCCAGCTTCGACGCGGAGCGTCGCGAGGTCGCCGCCGTCGCCCTGGAGGCGCTCGTCGCCGACGGCCGGATCCACCCGCAGCGCATCGAGCTCGCCTACGCCGAGGCCCTGGGGGGCGCGCGGGATCGCGCCGTGGCGGCCGGCCACGAGGCGGCCGAGCGTGCCGGCGTCGTCGGCCTGCACCCCCAGGTCATCGAGACGCTGGGCCGGCTCCGCCTGAGGGTCAGCTACGGCCAGAACGTCCTGGCGCACCTCGTCGAGACCGCCCAGATCGCCGCGGCGATGGCGGCGGAGATCGGCGCCGACGTCGCGACGGCGCGGCGCGCGGCGTTCCTGCACGACCTCGGCAAGGCTCTCTCGGCCGAGCGTCCGGGGACCCACGCGGCCATCGGTGCCGAGCTCCTGCGGCGCTTCGGGGAGCCCGCGGTGGTCGTCAACGCCGTCGCCGCGCACCACGACGAGGTGGCGCTCGAGTCCGTGGAGGCCGTGATCGTGCAGGCGGCGGACGCGGTGTCCGCGTCCCGGCCGGGCGCACGACGTGAGGAGCTGGACCAGTTCGTCGAGCGGATGACCACGCTGGAGTCCCTCGTGGCGTCGCACCCGGGCGTCCGGCGTGCCGTGGCCATGGCCGCGGGTCGCGAGGTCCGCGTGGTCGTCGAGCCGGACATCGTCGCCGACGCCGCGCTGCCCGACCTCGCCGGCGCCATCGCCAGCCAGATCGAGTCGGACCTGACCTACCCGGGCGAGATCACGGTCACCGTGGTGCGCGAGCTCCGGGCGTCCGCGACCGCGGGCTAGGCGTCCTGACCCGGTGGGCTGGTGACGCGGACGATGCGGCGACGCCGGTCCCCTCGCAGCCCTACCGACGAACGACCCGGAACCGGCCCGGACCATCCGTCTCACCCGCGGCACCCAGCCCCGCGGCCGAGCCGACGTCGACTCCCGTGGGGTCACCGGCCACGCCGGAACGTGCCACTGTCCGCCGACTCAGCCACCGCGCGAGCGCGGACAGGCTCAGGTTCACGGCCAGGTAGGTGCCCGCCCCGACCACGAAGAGCGCGACGAAGTACCGGTTGCCGAAGTACTGGCCGTTGTTCTGGATGGACTTGAGCAGCTCGGGGTAGCTCACGATGAAGCCCAGCGAGGAGTCCTTGAGCAGCACCACGAGCTGCGCGATGAGGCTGGGCAGCATCATCCGCACGGCCTGCGGGAGAAGGACGTCCCGCATCGCCTGCCAGCGGGTCAGCCCGATGGCGTAGGCGGCCTCGGCCTGGCCCTTCGGCAGGGCCGCCAGCCCCGCCCGGAGGATCTCGGCGAAGATCGCCATGTTGTACACGACCAGGCCGAACACCACGCCACCGAACGGGTCCATGCCGAGCGCCAGCGTCCCGAACAGCATCATGAGGAGCACCGGAAGCCCGCGGAACAGCTCGACCACGGCGACGGCGGGCAGGCGCAGCCAGGTCCACCGCGTCGTGCGCCACAGCGCGAGCACAAGGCCCAGCACGAGCGCCAGGGGAGCGGCCACGGCGGCAGCCCGCAGGGTCGCGCCGAGGCCCCGCACGACGATCGACCTCCACACGTCGGAGGCCGTCTGGTTCTTGGGCGGGTCGTACAGCACGTCCCAGTGGTCGGCGTCGAAGACGCCCCGCCCTGCGGCGTAGCGCAGGGCGAAGAACGCGAGGGCGAGCACGACCAGCGCCCCGAGGGCGGAGCCGATCCGCTCCCTCCGTCTCGCGACGGGTCCGGGCACGTCGTAGAGGACGGAGGTCATCGCGCGAACGCCACCTTCCGCTCAAGGGCGGTCGCCAGGAGCCCGGCCGGGATCGTGATGACGAGGTAGCAGACGGCCACCCCGACCAGGACCCACGGGTCGCCGGCGTTGGCGGCCGACAACCTCCGCCCCGTCCCCACGAGCTCGACCACCGCGAAGCCCGCGGCGACCGAGGTGTTCTTGGTCAGCGCGATGAGCACGTTGATCAGGGGCGGGACGGTGGAGCGGACGGCCTGCGGCACGACCACCTCGCGCAGGCTCTGACCGAACGTCAGGCCGATGGACCGCGCCGCCTCGGCCTGGCCGACGCCGACGCCGTTGATGCCCGAGCGCACGGCCTCGGCGACGAACGCCGAGGTGTACAGGCCCAGGCAGGCGACGGCCGTCCAGAAGCCCAGGGGCGGCAGGATCCCGAACTGCGGTGCCACGAGCACCATGAAGAAGAAGACCAGGGTCAGCGGGGTGTTGCGCAGCACCTCCACGTACAGCGCGGCGACGGCGCGCAGCGAGCGCAGCGGCGCCACCCTGAGCGCGGCCAGCAGCAGGCCCAGGGCGAGGGCCGCGACGGCGGAGTAGGCGGTGAGCCGGAGCGTGACGGCGAACCCGTCGAGGTACGTCGACGCGTTGTCGACGATCAGGTCCACGCCGGTGTCCTCCCTTCGCTGGCGGGCGCGACCGGGCGGGGGAGCGCACCGCGGCGCGCGGGCCGCGGCACGCTTCCCGCGAGGTCAGTCCTCGTACCTGTCGACCTGGGGCGGCTCGGGCGTCGGCAGGACGGAGCCCGCCGTGTCCTCCCACGCCTGGGTCCAGCGACCGTCGGCGAAGAGCTCCTCGAGCACGTCGTTGATCCACATCCGGAACTCGACGTCGTCCTTGGCCACGCCGATGCCGTACGGCTCGGACGTGAACGGCTCCCCGCGCACCTCGAGGTCGTCGTTCTCCGCCGCGAACCCGGCGAGGATGACGTTGTCGGTGCTCACGGCGTCCACCTGGCCGTTGCGCAGCGGCTCCAGGCACTCCGAGTACGTGCCGAACGGCACCACCTCGGCGTCGGGGTAGTTCTCGAGCAGGTTCTGCTCGGGAGTGGACCCGGAGACCGTGCAGACGCGCGCGCCGGCGAGGTCGTCAGGCCCTTGGATGTCCTCGTTCGAGGTCAGGGTGAGGATGGACTGCCCGGCCTCGTAGTACGGCCCGGCGAACCCGACGCGCTGCTTGCGGTCGTCGTTGATCGTGTAGGTCGCCACGACGAGGTCGACGTCGCCGTTCTCGATCGCCGTCTCGCGGTTCTGCGACGGCGTCTCGACCCACTCGATGTCGCCCTCGTCGATGCCGAGCTCGCCCGCGATGAGCGTGCCGATCTCGACGTCGAAGCCCTCCGGGACGCCGTCGGGACCCACCAGGCCGAAGAGCGGCTGGTCGAACTTGGTGCCGATCGTGATCGACCCCGCCTCGGCCAGGCGCGCCATCGTGGAGCCTTCGGGCAGGTCGGCGCCGGCGTCGTCACCCGCGTCGGTGCCGCCGTCGTCGGCCCCCATGTCCTCCGTCTCGGGGGCGGTGGTGGGGTCGTCCTCGGCGTCGGCCTGACAGCCGGCCACCGCGAGCGCAGCCGTCGCCAGGAGCACGGCCGCCGTTCTACGTCGACTCATCGTGGTCACCTTCCGTGTCGTGCCCCCGGGGGCGTCGGCCCCCACGAGCGGTCAGTGCGTGAGGATCTTCGAGAGGAAGTCGCGGGCGCGCTCGGATCGCGGGGCCGTGAAGAAGGCCTCCGGGGGCGCCTCCTCGACGATGCGCCCGCCGTCCATGAAGACCACCCGGTCGGCGGCACGGCGGGCGAAGCCCATCTCGTGCGTGACGACGACCATCGTCATGCCCTCACGGGCGAGGGAGACCATGACGTCGAGGACCTCGTTGATCATCTCCGGGTCCAGGGCCGAGGTCGGCTCGTCGAAGAGGATGACCTTGGGGTGCATGGCGAGCGCCCGGGCGATGGCCACGCGCTGCTGCTGGCCCCCTGAGAGCTGCGCCGGGAGCTTGCCGGCCTGGTCGGCGACGCCGACGCGCTCCAGCAGGCGCATCGCCTCGGCGCGGGCCTCCGCGCGTCGGACGCCACGGGCCTTCACCGGCCCGAGGGTCACGTTCTCGAGCACCGTCTTGTGCGCGAAGAGGTTGAACTGCTGGAACACCATGCCGACGTCGGCGCGCAGGCGGGCGAGGGCCTTGCCCTCGGCCGGGACGGGGACGCCGTCGACGCTGACCACGCCGGAGTCCACGGGCTCGAGGCGGTTGATCACCCGGCACAGCGTCGACTTGCCGGAGCCGGACGGTCCGATGACGACGACGACCTCGCCGCGGTGCACCACCAGGTCGACGTCGGCGAGCACGTGCAGCGGACCGAAGTGCTTGTTCACGCCTGACAGCACGACGAGCGGCGCGCCCGTCGCGGTGGCGTCCGGGTCGGCGGCGTCCTGCGTCCCGATCATCTGCCGACCGTAGGACCGTCCTGTTACCCCGGCCACTCGAAGTGATCACGCCGGGGTAAATCCTGGGGTCGGCGCGCCGTACCCTGGTGGGCGATGTCCACCACGCTCTCCGCTCCCGCCACCGCGCCCCAGGCCGTGCCCGACGACGCGCGGCCCGCCCCGCGCGGCACCTACCTGGTGCGCACCCTGGGCTGCCAGATGAACGCGCACGACTCCGAGCACATGGCGGGCCTGCTCGAGTCCGCAGGCTACGTGCCCGCCTCGGCCGCCGACGCCGCGGCCTGGCAGGCCGACATCGTCGTCATCAACACCTGCGCCGTGCGCGAGAACGCGGCGACCCGCCTGTACGGGAACCTGGGCCAGCTCGCGGGGATCAAGCGCGAGCGCGCCGGGATGCAGATCGCGGTCGGCGGCTGCCTCGCGCAGAAGGACCGCGCGGGCATCGTGGAGAAGGCGCCCTGGGTCGACGTCGTCTTCGGCACGCACAACCTCGACGCGCTGCCCGTGCTCCTGGAACGCGCGCGCCACAACGCCCGGGCGCAGGTCGAGATCGCGGAGTCGCTCCAGGTGTTCCCCTCGACGCTGCCGACGCGGCGGGAGTCCGTCTATGCCGGCTGGGTGTCCATCAGCGTCGGCTGCAACAACACGTGCACGTTCTGCATCGTTCCCCACCTGCGCGGCAAGGAGCGTGACCGCAGACCCGGCGACGTCCTCGCCGAGGTCGAGGCGCTCGTCGCCGAGGGCGCCGTCGAGGTGACGCTGCTGGGCCAGAACGTGAACTCCTACGGCGTCGGCTTCGGGGATCGCGCCGCGTTCGGCAAGCTGCTGCGCGCCGTGGGCGCCGTCGACGGTCTGGAACGCGTGCGCTTCACCTCGCCGCACCCGGCCTCCTTCACCGACGACGTCGTCGCGGCCATGGCCGAGACTGCGACGGTGATGCCCAGCCTGCACATGCCGCTGCAGTCGGGCTCCGACCGGGTCCTGCGCGCGATGCGCCGCTCCTACCGCGCGGAGAGGTTCCTCGGCATCCTGGACCGTGTGCGGGCGGCCATCCCCGACGCGGCGATCACCTCCGACATCATCGTGGGGTTCCCCGGCGAGACCGAGGAGGACTTCGCCGAGACCCTGCGGGTGGTCGAGCAGGCCCGCTTCAGCTCGGCCTTCACGTTCCTGTACTCCCCGCGGCCCGGCACGCCCGCCGCGGACCTGCCCGACCAGGTGCCGGCGGCCGTCGTCCAGGAGCGCTACGAGCGGCTCGTCGAGCTCCAGGAGCGGATCTCGACGCAGGAGAACCAGCGCCAGGTCGGCCGGGTCGTCGAGGTCCTGGTCGCCGAGGGCGAGGGCCGCAAGGACGGCGCCACCCAGCGGATCAGCGGTCGGGCGGCCGACAACCGGCTCGTGCACCTCGCACTCCCGCCGCAGGCGGCCGCGGCGCTCGCGGCGGCGGACGTCGACCCACGCCTCGCGGCGGTCCTCGAGCCCGACCTACCGCGGCCCGGCGACCTGGTCACGGCGCGCATCACCTACGGCGCACCGCACCACCTCGTGGCGGACTCCGCGCTCGACGGCGGGCCGTACGCCGTCCGCCGGACCCGCGCCGGCGACGCCTGGGCGCGCAGCCGCCGCGCCGACGACGACCACGGGCACAC
>JAEZZV010000211.1 GCA_023418375.1 Actinomycetes bacterium
GTGCACGGCGCCCAGCCGCGCCCCGCAAGCGGCCCGCAGCCGCTCGGCCACCCGGTCCGCGGACGCGGCGTCCCCGAGGTGGTGCACCGCCATCTCCACCCGCCCGCGCCGCGCGGCGTCCGCCACGGCGAGCTCGATCACGCGGTCCCGCGCCCGCGCCGAGGTACGGACCTTCTCCACCACGTCGAGCCGTCCCTCGCGCACCGACAGCACCGGCCGCAGGCCCAGGACGGTGCCCAGCGTGGCCGCGAGCGGGCCGAGCCGCCCGCCTGCGCGCAGGTACTCGAGGGTGTCGACGGCGAACCGCACCGTCGACCGCCCGGCCCGGTCCTCGGCCGCTCGCGCGAGGGCGGCCCCGTCGGTGGTGTCCTCGCGGGCCGCGCGCAGGGCGGCGAAACCGAGCCCCATGCCGACCGTGCGCGAGTCGACCACGTGCACGGGGACCGCCGCCGACTGGGCAGCGATCTGCGCCGACGTCACGGTGCCCGACAGCTCACCGGACAGGTGGACCGACACGATCTCGGTGGCGCCGCGGGCCGCGACCCGTGCGTACGCGCGGGCGAACGCCTCCGGGCCGGGGTGCGCGGTGCGGACCGTGGCGCCGGCCCGCAGCGCGGCGACGATCTGCGCGGTCGTGATGTCCAGGCCCTCGCGGTGGGGCACGCCGTCGACCACGACGTCCAGCGGCACCACGACGATCCCCGCCGCCTCGATGAGCCCCGCGGGCAGCGACGCCGTGGAGTCCGTGACGACGGCGACGTGCGCCATGTCAGGCCGGCACCACGTTGACCAGGCGCGGCGGGCGCACGATCACCGTTCGCACGGCGCGGCCGTCGAGCGCGCGCTGGACGCGCGGCGAGGCCAGCGCCAGCTCGCGCAGGGTCTCCTCCGTCGCGTCGGGCGCGACCTCGAGCTTGTCGCGGACCTTGCCCTGCACCTGCACCACGCACGTCACGGACTCGACGACCAGGTACGCCGGGTCGGCGACCGGGAACGGCTCGCGCAGCAGGCTGCGCGGGTGTCCCAGGCGCGACCACAGCTCCTCCGCCAGGTGCGGTGCGAAGGGCGCCACCATGAGGACGACGGGCTCGGCGACCGACCGCGGGACGGCCTCGAGGGACGTGAGGTGGTTGTTGAGCACGATGAGGCGCGCGATCGCGGTGTTGAACCGCATCGCGTCCATCTCCGTGGTGACCTCGTCGATGGTCCGGTGCAGCACCCGCAGGGTCTCCAGCCCGGGTTCGGCGCCGGTCACCGTGAGCTCGCCGCTCTCCTCGTCGACGACGTTGCGCCAGAGCCGCTGCAGGAACCGCTGGGAGCCGACGACGGCACGCGTCTCCCACGGGCGCGACAAGTCGAGCGGGCCCATGGACATCTCGTAGACGCGGAAGGTGTCCGCGCCGTAGGCCTCGTACATCTCGTCCGGCGTCACGGCGTTCTTGAGCGACTTGCCGATCTTCCCGTACTCCTGGGTGACCGGCTGACCCTGCCAGCTGAAGCCGGTCGGAGACGCGGAGTCCTCGACCACCTCGGCGGCCTGCACGTACGCCCCACGCGCGTCGGTGTACGCGTGTGCCTGGATGTAGCCCTGGTTGAACAGGCGGCGAAACGGCTCGACGCTCGTCACGTGACCCAGGTCGTACAGGACCTTGTGCCAGAAGCGCGCGTAGAGCAGGTGCAGGACCGCGTGCTCGACGCCGCCGACGTACAGGTCGACACCGCCGCTCGCCCCTGCGGCCGCGTTGTGCTCCGGGCCCAGCCAGTACCGCTCGAGCTCGGGGTCCACGACGACGTCGCGCATCCCCGGGTCCAGGTAGTTCAGGTAGTACCAGCACGAGCCGGCCCAGTTCGGCATGGTGTTCGTGTCACGACGGTACGTCCGTGGCCCGTCCCCGAGGTCGAGCGTGACGTTCACCCACTCCTCGTTCCGGCCGAGCGGCGGCTCCGGCATCGAGTGGGCGTCGTCGGCGTCGAAGGTCCGCGGCGAGTAGTCGGGCACGTCCGGCAGGTCGACGGGAAGCGCCTCGGCGGGCAGCGCGATCGGCAGGTCGTGCTCGTCGTAGACGATCGGGAACGGCTCGCCCCAGTACCGCTGGCGACTGAACAGCCAGTCGCGCAGGCGGTAGGTGACGGTGCCCTTGCCGACGCCGCGGCCCTCGAGCCAGGCGGTGATGGTCGCCTTCGCTGTGGACACGTCCATCCCGTCGAGGACGATCTCGTCGTTGCGCGAGTTCACGACGACGCCGTCGCCCGTGTACGCGCCACCGGGGTGGTCCGCCGGCGGCTGGACCGTGTGGATCACCGGCAGCTCGAAGGCCTGGGCGAACTCGAAGTCGCGCTCGTCGCCGCCGGGGACGGCCATGATCGCGCCGGTGCCGTAGCCCCACAGCACGTAGTCGGCCGTGAAGATCGGGATCAGGTCGCCGTTGACCGGGTTGATCGCCACGTGGCCCGTGAAGACGCCCGTCTTGCGGCCGGCGTCCGCCTGGCGCTCGACGGCCGTCTTGGCCGCCGTCTCCGCCCGGTAGGCGGCGACAGCCGCGGTCGGGGTCTTGTGGCCGCCGGTCCACGCGCCGTGCGTCCCGTCCGGCCAGTGCATCGGGACCTCGTCGAGCAGCGGGTGCTCGGGGGCCACCACCATGAACGTCGCACCGAACAGCGTGTCCGGACGCGTGGTGAAGACCTCCACCTCCTCGCCGCCGATGACCTCGAAGGTGACCATCGCGCCCTCGGACCGGCCGATCCAGTTGCGCTGCATGAGGCGCACCTTCTCGGGCCAGTCGATGAGGTCGAGGTCATCGGCCAGGCGGTCGGCATAGGCGGTGATCCGCATGTTCCACTGGCGCAGGTTCCGCTTGAACACGGGGAAGTTGCCGCGCTCGGACCGCCCTTCGGCGGTGACCTCCTCGTTCGCCAGGACCGTGCCCAGGCCGGGGCACCAGTTCACGGGCGTCTCGGACACGTACGCCAGTCGCTGGCCGTCCACCACGCGGCGGCGCTCGACCGCGTCCAGGTCGGCCCAGGCGCGCCCGGCCCACGCCTCGGGCAGCGCGCGGGTCCCAGCCTCGTACTCCGCGACGAGCTCGTCGACGTGCCTCGCCCGGCCCCGTCCGCCGTCCGGCCGCGGCGCGTCGGCGTCGTACCAGGCGTTGAACACCTGGAGGAAGATCCACTGCGTCCAGCGCACGTACTCGGGATCGGTGGTCGCGAAGCTGCGGCGCGGGTCGTGCGCGAGGCCGAGGCGGCGCAGCTGGCGCCGCATGGTCGCGATGTTCTCCTCGGTGGTCTTGCGTGGGTGCTGGCCCGTCTGCACCGCGTACTGCTCGGCCGGCAGCCCGAAGGCGTCGTACCCGAGCGCGTGCAGCACGTTCTCCCCGCGCATCCGCCGGTACCGCCCGACGACGTCCGTCGCGATGTACCCGAGGGGGTGCCCGACGTGCAGGCCCGCCCCCGACGGGTACGGGAACATGTCCATGACGAAGAACGAGGGCGCCGTGGGGTCGGCGTGCCGGCCGTCACCGTCCGTCAGCGGCCCCGACGGGTTCGGGGTGTGGAACGTCCCCTCCTCCTCCCAGCGGTCCTGCCACGCCCGCTCGATGCTGCCCGCGAGCGCCGCGGAGTAGCGGAACGACGGCTCCGGAGGGGTCCCGGCTGGCGTGCCGGACGGGGCGCCGGACGGGACGGCGGCGGTGGTGGGTTCCTCGGGCGTGTGCACCCGCCAAGGCTACCGACCCGGCGAGGCGGCCGACGCAGGCCGTCCGCCCTCGCGCAGCGCTCCGACCTGCCACGGAGGGGGCTCGCGGCCCGACGCGCGGGGCTACCCTGCCGAGCATGAGCGCAGACGACGACGTCGCACTCGCCCGGGCGCGGGCGGAGGCCGCCGAGGCGAAGGCCGCGGCGGCGC
>JAEZZV010000026.1 GCA_023418375.1 Actinomycetes bacterium
GCCGTCGGCCGCCCGGGCGGCCAGCGCCGCGGGCACCAGGAGCAGGTGGACCACGGCCGGCAGCGGCCGCACCTCGACCAGGCCGGGCCGGCCGAGCGCCGCAGCCGCGGTGACCTCCGCGGGGCCCCAGCCGACGACCGCTACGCGCAGCCGCATCGCAGCACCTCTCTCAGAGTCCCGCCCGCGGGTACGGCAGGGCGTCGGGGGGAGCGGCCCCCCGGTCCAGCCACGTCCGCACGGCGGCGTCCGCCGCGACGTAGCCCCAGTTCACGAGCCGGAGCCGGGTGCTCTCCGGCAGCCGGGCCAGGCGGGTCGGCGTGCGGGCGAGGGCCGTCGTCGCCTCGAGCGGAGCCGGCGGCCCGTCGGGCGCGGAGAACGACGCGCGGTCGGAGCCGATCGCCCAGAACGCGCCGGCGCGGGCACCGGTCGCCAGGAGCCCGACGATCTGCCGCCGCCGCAGCCGGCGCACCTGGACGTCGATCGCCTGCAGCGTGCGCAGGGTCGCGCGGACCCAGTCGCGCGCCGGCACCTTGGGCTCACCGAACGTGCCCCCGCCGTCGCTGACCAGCACCGTCGCGCACGTCTTGACCACGGGTTCGAGCCCGAGGTTGTCGTAGACGCCGCCGTCGGTCAGGTGCACGGTGCGTCCGCGGACCCGCAGCAGGTGCGGGGACAGGAACGGCGGGAACGCCGACGACGCCGCCACCGCGTTGGCCAGCGGGAGGTCCGGCGAGCGCACGGGCGAGGTGCGCCAGTCGCCCATCTGCGCGCGCGAGAAGCGCCAGAGCGTGCCGGTGGACAGGTTCGTCGCGAGGATGACGAAGGTAGGGCCCCCGCCGTCGCCGGGCAGGTCCTGGAGGGTGGCGCCGTGGAAGACCGCGCGGTCGTACGCGGCCGCGACGCGGCGCGAGATGCGCCCGGGCCACAGGCCCGTGAGCACCGCGGGGACGTCGACCGTCCGGCCCGCCAGGTCCAGCAGCGGCCGCTCGACGCGCTCGGTGAACCGGCGGGCGACGCCGTCGTCGTCGAACGCCAGGTCGCGCCACGCGAGCGCGAGCACGCCCGCGGTGATCGAGCCGCCGGACACGGACGCGACCCTCGTGAGGCCGGGCAGCCGGCCGAGCTCGTTGAGGCGCCGCAGCCCGCCGACGTGGAAGAGCATCGCCCGGTACCCGCCGCCCGACAGGCACAGCCCGACGCCGTCCCGCGCCTCCGCCCCGTCGGCGGCGGGGTCGAGCGGCGGTTCCTCGGCGTCATCCGGCCCGTCGAGGGCGTCGTCGGGCGCCGGTGGCTGCGTCATGGTGGCTGCCCCCTCCCCGGCGCGCCATGGCCACCGATCACGCTAGTCGCGCGGCGCCGCCTGCGGGAGTGGGCGGGGCGAGCGACGCCCGCCGCCACGTCCGTCCCCGCCCGAGGACGGACAGTCCCATGCCGGGTCGGGCGTCTCGCGCCAGGATGTGCGCATGACCAGGTCGGGTGACGAGGCGCTCGAGCCCGTCGAGCTGATCCGGCAGTCGGGCGCGATCCTGCGCGTCGGCAAGGCGATGCTCTCGTCGGGCACCGGCTCCTACCGCGTGAAGTCGGCGATGCAGCAGGTCGCGCGCGCGTTCGGCCTCGACCGGCACGAGGCCCACGTCACCCTCACGGAGATCACGACGACGTCGCACCGCGGCGCCATCTTCCGCACGGAGGTCGCCGAGGTCCGCGCCGTCGGCGTGAACGCGCACCGGCTCGGCGAGCTCACCGAGCTGACCAACGCCCTGCGGCCCGGCGCGACGGTCGAGGAGGTCACCCGCGAGCTCGACCGCATCGAGGCGATCCGGCCGCTCTACGGTCCGCTCGCGAACGCGTTCTTCGCGGCGATGGCGTGCGGCGCGTTCGCGTTCCTCAACAACGGGGGCGTCGTCGAGATCGCCGGGGCGTTCCTCGGCGCCGGCGCCGGTCAGGCGCTGCGGCGTTGGTTCGCGCACCGGGGCTTCAACCAGTTCGCGGTGACGATGATGGCCGCCGCGCTGGCCTGCCTGGTGTACCTCGGCTTCGTGACGGCGCTGGACCTCTCGACCCCGGAGGTCGCCTCGAGCCACCAGGCCGGGTTCGTCTCGGCCGTCCTCTTCCTCGTACCCGGGTTCGCCCTGGTCACCGCGGCGCTCGACCTGGCGAAGATGGACTTCTCGGCGGGCGTCGCGCGCGCCGTCTACGGGATGATCATCGTCACCTCCGCGGGCCTGAGCGTGTGGGGCTTCGCGTGGCTGACCGGGCTGTCCGCCGACCCGATCGCGCCCCCCGACCTCGACCTCTGGCAGATCGTCGCGCTGCGCCTGCTGGCGAGCTTCCTCGGCGTGCTCGGCTTCGCGCTCATGTTCAACTCCACCCTCCGGATGGCGCTCGGGGCCGCCGTCATCGGCATGGTCGCCAACGTGCTCCGGCTCCAGATGGCCGACGCCGGCGCCGCCATGCAGGCCGCCACCGTCGTGGCGACGCTGGTCGTCGGGCTCCTCGCGGCCGTCGTCGCGCCGCGGCTGCGGATCCCACGGATCACCGTGTCGGTGCCCGCCGTCGTCATCATGGTGCCCGGCGCGGCCACCTACCGGGCGCTCGTCGCGCTCAACAACGGCGACTACGAGGCCGCCCTCGCGGCCGGCGTGACCGCGTTCTTCGTGACGATCTGCATCGCCATCGGGCTCGCCGGGGCGCGCGTCCTCACCGACCGCGCCTGGGCGTTCGAGAAGTAGGTCCACGCGGCCCGGCGCTCCCGGGGAGGCGGCGGGGCGCCGTCGTGCACCGAACGGCGCACTGCTTTGGAAACGGGGGACCGGGCCCGGTAGCCTTGCGGCGTCTGGGAGACGTCGCATAGCCAGGCCTAGTGCGCGGCCCTGCTAAGGCCGTGAGGGGGGCAACCCCCTCCGTGGGTTCAAATCCCACCGTCTCCGCTCTTGGCCCGGCCGCCCCCGCCCCCTGGGGTCGCCGGGCCAAGTCTTGCCCGGCGGGGGGTTCCGGCCCCGGCGGGTCGGTGCGGGACCGGTGGGTTGGGTCCCGGCGCCCCGGAGCATGTATCCTCGTCTGCGGCCCTCCGGGGCCATGCGCCCGTAGCTCAATGGATAGAGCATCTGACTACGGATCAGAAGGTTGGGGGTTCGAGTCCCTTCGGGCGCGCAGGTCGAAGGCCCTCACCGGCGGTGACGTCCGGTGGGGGCCTTCGTCGTGCCACGATGCTGCCTCCCCGGGGTGAGGAGGCGGCGGTGAGCGAGCCGACGACGGCGCTGCTGCTCGCGCGGGTGCGCGCGGCGGGGTTCGACGACGTCGTCCGCGTGGAGCCGGCCGAAGGCGGGCTTGCCGCGACCGCGGGGATCGCGCGGCGCGCGGACGGGACGGCGCTGTTCGTGAAGGCCTTCGACGAGGCGCTCCCTGACGCCTTCGCCACCGAGGCCGAAGGGCTCGACGCGCTGCGCACGGCTGGCGTCGCGACGCCCGAGGTGCTGCACGTGAGCGCCGACCTGCTCGCGCTCGAGGCGCTCGCGCCGCGGCCCCGCGACGAGGCGTTCTGGGAGCGGTTCGCGCACGACCTCGCGCGCCTGCACACCGCGACGACGCACCCCCGGTTCCGCTGGCACCGGGACACGTGGCTCGGCAGGCGTCGCCAGGTCAACACCTGGGCCGACGACGGCCTCGCGTTCTTCGCCGAGCACCGGCTGCTGCGCTGGCTGGGCGAGCCGCGCGTCGACGCGGCGCTCGACGCCGAGGACCGCGCGGCGCTGGAGCACCTGTGCGCGCGGCTCCCCGAGCTCCTGCCCGCCGCGCCCGCGTGCCTGACGCACGGCGACCTGTGGGCGCAGAACGTCCTGGCCGCGGCTGACGGGCGGCCCGCGCTCATCGACCCCGCCGTCTCGTACATGTGGGCGGAGGTCGACCTCGCGCACCTGTGGACCACCGCGCCCCCGCCCGAGGCGGCGGTGTTCTTCGACCTCTACGCCGCGCTCACCGGTCTGGACGCGGGCTGGCGCGAGCGGATGCCGATCATCCAGCTCCGCCAGCACCTCGCGGTGATCGCGCAGTTCGAGCCCGACTGGGGCGCAGCCGACACCGTCCGCGCGACCCTCGCCCCGTTCCGCTGCCGCTGACCGGGCGACGCGGCGAGCACGGTCAGGCGACGAAGACGGCGACGGCCTCGGCCGACAGCAGCACCTGGTAGGGCAGACGGCTCAGCGTCTCCGCGTCCACCTCGACGCCGCGCGTGCGGGCGGCCGCGGCGAGCTCCTCCCACGGGTGGCCGCCGGGATCGTCCTCGTCGTCGGTGCCCACCAGGTCCAGGACCTCCGCGATCACCTCGTCCAGCGGCCGCTTCCACGAGATCGGTGCGCCTGGCGGTGCGCCGTGGCGCCAGCTCGTGACGCCGCGGTCCATGTCCAGCCGGATCAGCGAGTCGTCGGACAGGCGGACGCACTGGGTGATCGTCATGCGGACGCCCGGGAGCGCGTTGCCGGCCGGGGGCGCAGCGGGCTCGCACACCGCGACCGTGGCGACCGGCCGGAGCTCGGTCAGGTCGAAGCGGCGCCGCTTGGCGCGATCGCCCTCGGTCTCCGTCCCGGCCGGCACGTAGTGCCAGCCGCCGTCGTCGTCGTGCATGGGTGCCCTCCTTGCCGATGCGCCAGACCTCAGCATCGCCCACGCGTCACCCCGCGAGGTGACCCCACTCGTCGGCGAGCTCGTGCCACGGGCCGGTCGCGGCGACGCGGCCCTCGTCGAGCACGACCACGCGATCCGCCCGCGCGAGCGCGGAGGCCTTCGAGGTCGCGCCGACCACCGTCGTCCCCCGGCGGGCGAGGGCGTCCCACAGCTCCCCCTCGGTCCGCGCGTCGAGCGCTGAGGAGACGTCGTCGGCCACGATCAGCTCGGCGCCCGTCGCGAGCGCGCGGGCGAGCGCGAGGCGCTGCACCTGCCCGCCGGACAGCCGCACGCCGCGGTTGCCGACGAGGGCACCGTGCCCGCCGGCCGCCTCGACGTCGGAGGCGAGCCGGGCGTCGTCGGTCGCGGCCTCGAGACCGCGGTCGTGGTCCAGGGCGATGTTGTCGCCGAAGGTCCCGCTGAGGACGCGCGGCACCTGCGCGACGTACGCGACCTGGCCAGGGCGCAGGAAGAGCTCGGGGTCCTCGACCTCCTCGTCGTTCCAGCGGATCGCGCCCTCGTGGTCGACGAGGCCCGCGAGCGCGGCCAGCAGGCTCGACTTCCCGGACCCCACCCGGCCCGTGAGCAGCACGAGCTCGCCCGCCTCCAGGGTCAGGTCGACGTCGGCCACCCCGACCGTGCCGTCCTCGTGCACCGCGGTCAGGCCCTCCAGGGTGAGCCGGCGCAGCGGGACCCGCGGCGGTGGCTCGGGTGCCGGCGCGCGACCGGTGACGATGTCGACGCCCGGCGGCAGCGAGACGAGATCGGCGCGGCCGGCCAGCTCGGCGGTCGCCTGCAGCCAGCGGCGGGCCACCGGCGCCTCGGTCACCGCGGCGCCGAAGACGGTTCCGAACCAGCCCGAGCCGGCGACCGCCGTGCTGACCAGCAGCGCCGTCGCCAGGCCCCAGAAGTCGGCGAAGTACACGGCCCAGGCGGCTGTCACGCCGGCCTGGACGAGGAACGCCGGGACGCCGTCGAGCACCGAACGGACGCGGTGCTCGCGCACCGAGGCCTCGATGCGACGCGCGTCGACCCGTGTCAGGTGGGCCCGCACCACGTCGTCGACGGCCGCGAGCTTGATGGTCCGGACGGCGTCGAGCACGGACACGAGCGAGCGGCCGTACGCGGCGCGCTCGTCGCCGGCGACGCGCGCCGAGCGGCCCGCGAGGGGTGACCCGGCCGCGGAGACGACCGCCGACAGGACGAGGACGGCGGCAACGACGGCGCCCGCGACGAGGCTGCGCCCGGCGACCCCGGTCGCGACGACCACGGCCACGCCCGTCCCGACGTCGACCCAGCGGTCCGCGTACCAGACGGCTCGGTCGGAGTCGAGGGCGCGTGCGGTCACCTCGCCGGGCGGCGTCCGCGGCAGCCGGTGCTGCCGGGTCTGGCCGCGCAGCACCGCGAGCCGCAGGCGAAGGCCGACGGCGGACCACCACAGCGGGTAGGTCCTGAACGCGATCGCGATCGTGACGGGCGCAGCCAGCAGCACCGCCGCGAGCGCCACCGTGGTCGCCCACGGGCGCTCGCCGGCGTCGAGCGCGGTGACGACCTGCCCCCAGAGCCACCCGGTCACCGCGCCGTAGGCGCCGAGCAGGGACGAGACCAGGAAGCCCGCCGCGCCGAGGAGGCCCCACCGCGGGTGCACCGTGATCATGCGCGCCACCGTCCGCGCGAGCCGCGGCGCCGGCACGTGCGCGACCGCGCGGCGCGGCCGACGCTCGGCGCGGGAGACCAGTGGCGCCCCCGCAGTCACCCGCCGCTCCTCGCCGCCGGCGCGCAGCAGGTCGCGGTACGGTCCGGCCTCGCGCGCCAGACGCGCGCGATCCCCGTGCTGGACGAGGACACCCCGGTCCAGGACCGCCACCGCGTCGCACCGCCGGGTGGTCGACAGCCGGTGCGCGACGACGATGCCGGTGCGCCCGGCGAGCAGCCGCTCGGCGGCGTGCGTCACGCGGTGCTCGGTCTGCGGGTCCATCCGTGCGGTGGCCTCGTCGAGAACGACGATCCCGACGTCGCGCACGAGCAGCCGGGCGAAGGCCACCAGCTGCTCCTCGCCCGCTGACAGGGTGGTGCCCGACGCCCCCAGCCGGGTGTCCAGACCGTCGGGCAGCGACGCCACCCACGCGGTCAGCCCGAGCGCCTCGACGGCCGCCTCGACGCGGGCGCGCGGCACGTCCGCGAAGAGTGTGATGTTCTCCGCCAGGGTCGCGGCGACGATCTCGGTGCGCTGCGTGACCACGCCCACCGCCCGCCGGAGCCCGTCGATCGCCGTCTCCGTCACGTCCGCGCCGCCGACGAACACGGTCCCGGCGGGCGGCTCGACGGCGCGCGAGAGGAGCTTGGCCAGGGTCGACTTGCCGGCGCCCGTGCGGCCGACCAGGGCGCACGTCGTGCCTGCTGGGACGGTCAGCGTGACGTCGCGCAGCGCGAAGCCGCCCGGGTAGGTGAAGGTCAGGTCGCGGATCTCGACGGCGAGCGGTCCGCCCGGCAGCGACCCGCCGTCGAGCGGCTCCTGCGGCGCGTCGAGGAGCGAGCGGATCCGCCGGACGGCGCCGAGGCCCGCCTGCAGCTCGGGCAGGTGGTTGCTGAGCTGGCTCAGCTGCCCCACGAGCATCGTCACGAGCAGCCAGAGCGTGACGAGCTGGGTCACCGAGACCCGCCCGTCGCCGACGAGCGCGACCCCCGCCACCGCGAGCGCCGCGAGCAGGGCGTGCAGCACCAGGCCGGTGCGCAGCGCCACCGCCGTCGAGGCGCGGCACGTGTCGCGGACCCGCTCCAGGACGTCGCGCGAGCGCTCGGCGTACTGCCGCACGACGTGCGCCTGCCCGAGCGAGGACCGGACGTCGTCGCGCCCGGCCACCGCCTCCTCGAGCTGGGCGGAGTGCGCCGACCAGGCCTCCTCCTCGGCGAGCTTGCGGCGCGCCATC
This sequence comes from Actinomycetes bacterium, assembly GCA_023418375.1. Lineage (GTDB taxonomy): Bacteria > Actinomycetota > Actinomycetes > Actinomycetales > Cellulomonadaceae > Actinotalea. Next base: position 7,593 of record JAEZZV010000026.1, read on the forward strand.
TCGGGGGTGAGCCGGTGCGCGATGAGCGCGATGACGACGGCGACGACCGGGAAGGCGATCCATGCCGGCCACCACGTCAGGCCGGCGACCACCCAGGCGAGCGTCGAGCGCAGGAGGCTCCGGCCCGTCTGCCAGCCCATGCGCCGCAGCAGCATGGCGAGCTGGCGCGGGTCGTCGTCGATGCGGTCCAGGAGCTCGCCGACGGCCTGCTCCTCGAGAGCGGGCAGCGGCTGCCGGAAGGCGGCGCCGAGCGCGTCGGTGCGCAGACGCCCCTCCGCGCGTCCGACGACGGTGGAGAACATCGTGCGGCCGGCGGTGTCGAGGAGCGTTGCGCCGAGCAGCAGGACGCCGAGGGACAGGACGAGCCGGGGTGTCGGCGCCTCCGCGAGGCGTCCCGCGACCACCGTCGCCACGGTCTCGGCCACGGCGGCGACGACGGCGACAGCCACGGTGACGACCGTCGCGCCGGCCCGCAGCCGGTCCCAGGTGAGGGTGGCCGGGGCGGCCGGCGGTGCCGACGAGGTCGGCCCGGGACGGCCGACGCCGGTGGACGCCTCCGTCTCCGGGGTCACGTCGAGCACGGGTTCCTCCTGGGGCGTCGATGAGCGGAGCAACGGTAGTCGCCGCTCCCGGGCGAGGTCGCGCTGATTCCGGGCGGCCGGGACGAACGGGGCCGCCCCGTGCGTTGCCCACAGCGGGACCGGACCGGGGACGCGGGAGAGGATGCGGCATGAGCGCCATGGGGACGGTGGCCGACGCACGCCGACGCGTCGGCGGCGTCATCTTCGAGCGTGTCGCCGGGCCCGACGGCGCCGCGAACCGCGAGCGCATCCACACCCGTCCCGGGCCGCGCTGGTTCCCGGCCGGCTCGCCGATCCAGGTGGTGCACGGCGACGCGTCGATGTTCGTCGGCGGCCTGCGTGCGCTGCTGCTGCAGTCGCTGCACCCGGCCGCGATGTCGGCGGTCGCGGCCCACTCCGGCTACCGCGGGGACCCGTGGGGCCGGCTCGCGCGCACGTCGACCTTCCTCGCGGTCACCACCTTCGGCGCGGCCGACGACGCCGCCGACGCCGTCGCGCGGGTGCGCGGCATCCACGACCGGGTGCGCGGGAAGACTCCCGCGGGTGTGCCGTACGTCGCCGGCGACCCCGAGCTGCTCGCGTGGGTGCACGTGGCGGAGGTGGACAGCTTCCTGCGCGCGCACGACAGGTACGGCGCGCGGCCGCTGGACCGCGCGGGGCGCGACGAGTACGTGCGCCAGACGGCCGTCGTCGGGCGGGCGCTCGGGGCCGCGGGGGTGCCGGAGACCGTGGCCGAGCTCGCCGACCGGCTGGACGGCTTCCGGCCGCAGCTGACCGCGACCGAGGCCGCGCTCGACACCGCGCACTTCATCCTGCGTGAGCCGCCGCTCGGCGGGCCGCTGCGGGCGCCCTACGGGCTGCTCACCGCGGGGGCGGTCGAGCTGCTGCCCGCGTGGGCGCGCGCCGAGCTGCGGC
>JAEZZV010000056.1 GCA_023418375.1 Actinomycetes bacterium
CCTCCGCGGTCACCGTGTCCGACGCCGCCTCGGCGGCCTGCTCCGCCTGGGCGTTCTCCGCGACGGCGGCCCGCTCCTCGGCCGCCAGCTCCGCGCCGCGCTCGAGCACCACGCGCACCGCCTCGGCGGGGTCGTCGACGAGCCGGATGAGCTCCAGGTCCACCTCGTGGATGTTCCCGCGGGCGACCACGGCGTCGCGCAGCCAGTCGAGCAGCCCCTGCCAGTAGTCGCTGCCCACCAGGACGATGGGGAACTCCGTGACCTTGTGCGTCTGCACGAGCGTCAGGGACTCGAAGAGCTCGTCGAACGTACCGAACCCGCCCGGGAGCACCACGAACCCCTGCGAGTACTTCACGAAGCAGGTCTTGCGCGCGAAGAAGTACCGGAAGTTGACGCCGAGGTCGACGTACTCGTTCATGGACTGCTCGAAGGGCAGCTCGATGCCGAGCCCGACGGACAGGCCGCCCGCCTCGTGCGCGCCCTTGTTCGCGGCCTCCATGATCCCCGGCCCGCCGCCGGTGATGACCGCGTACCCGGCCTCGGCGAGCCCGCGCCCGACGTGGTGCGCCATGGCGTACTCGGGCGCATCTGGCTTGGTCCGGGCGGAGCCGAAGACGCTCACCGCGGGGCCGACCTCGGCGAGCGCGCCGAAACCTTCGACGAACTCGCTCTGGATCCGCATCACGCGCCACGGGTCGCCGCTCACCCACGAGGTGTCGTCGGTGGGGGCGAGGAGGCGCTGGTCCGATGTCGTCCGCGGCACCTGACCGCCGCGCAGCATGACCGGCCCCTTCCGGTAGGTGCGGCGCAGGTGGTCGGCGGCGGGGTGCTCCGTGCTCATGGGTCGACTCTAGGAGGTCCACCGCCACCGGGCCGCGGCGCCGCGGCGCGCGTCAGGTGGTGAGCCAGGCCCGCAGGCCCTCGTAGCAGGCGGTCAGGTGCCAGGCGGGGCACCGCTCGTCGTCCGCGTGGGCCAGCAGGGGGTCGCCCGGGCCGAAGTTCACGGCCGGGATCCCCAGCTCGCCGAACCGGGCGACGTCGGTCCAGCCCTCCTTGGCGGCGGGCGCCCGGCCGGACGCCGCAGTCACGGCCGCCACGAACGACGCGAGGGCGGGGCGGTCCAGACCGGGGCGGGCGCCGCCCGCGACGTCGACCACGCGGACGTCGTGGCCCGCGAACAGCTCGCGGACGTGCTCCTCCGCCTGCTCGGGCGACCGGTCCGGCGCGAACCGGTAGTTGACCGTCACCACGCACGAGTCCGGGATGACGTTGCCGGCCACTCCCCCACGGATGCCGACCGCGTTCAGTCCCTCGCGATAGGTCAGCCCGTCGACCTCGGCGACGCGCGGGGTGTAGGCGGCGAGGGTGGCCAGCACGGGTGCGGCGGCGTGCACCGCGTTCACCCCGCGCCACGAGCGCGCCGAGTGGGCGGCCACGCCGTGCAGGTGGACCTCGGCGCGCAGGGTGCCGTTGCAGCCGCCCTCGATCCCTGCGGACGTCGGCTCGCACAGGACGGCGACGTCACCGGCCAGCCAGTCGGGCCGCGTGCGGGCGAGCCGGCCCAGGCCGTTGCGCTCCGCCTCGACCTCCTCCTGGTCGTAGAACACCCAGGTGACGTCGCGCGTCGGCGCCTCGAGCGCGGCGGCGAGCGCGAGCTGCACCGCGACGCCGCCCTTCATGTCCACGGTGCCGCGACCCCAGACCTCGGCGGCGTCGCCCTCACCCAGCACCTGGCTCGGCAGGTTGTCCGCGACGGGGACCGTGTCGAGGTGCCCGGCCACGACGACCCGCTCGGCCCGCCCGAGCTCCGTGCGGGCGACGATCGCGTCGCCGTCGCGGGCGACCGTCAGGTGCGGCAGCGCGCGCAGGGCCCGCTCGACGGCGTCGGCCAGCCGCGCCTCGTCGCCCGAGACGGAGGGGATGTCGCAGATGGCACGCGTCAGGGTGACGAGGTCACCCGACAGGTCGAGCGTGTCGGGGAGGGCGGCGCGATCAGACATGGGGCCGACCCTAGCGAGGACGTCCCATCCTGCGGCGGGTCTGCCTGCGCCTCGGGCGACGGACCCTAGGCTGGCGCGCATGACCGCCCCCGTCACCCAGCCGCGGACGGCCTGGGGTCACGGCCTCGCCACCGTCACCCTCGGGGGGACCGTGCTGGACGTGTGGTACCCCCGGCCGGCCCTCGGCACCCCCGACGACGCCCGTCCCCCCGGTGCGGCCGACCCGCACGCCGCTCTCTCGCTGGTGCAGCAGGCCGCCGACGCCGACGACGCCCGCGCGGTCCGCACGCAGGCCGTGACGACGCGGGTCGACCTCGACGCGCCGCCCGTGGACACCGCCGACGCGTACCTGCGGCTCCACCTGCTCTCGCACCGGCTGGTCCGCCCGCACGGGGTGAACCTCGACGGGATCTTCGCGGTCCTGCCGAACGTGGTCTGGACCGACCGCGGTCCGTGCGCGCCCGAGGGCTTCGAGGAGGTCCGCGCCCGGTTCCGCGCGTCGGGCCGCGCGGTGACCGTGCTCGGCGTCGACAAGTTCCCGCGCATGGTCGACTACGTGGTCCCCACGGGTGTGCGCATCGCCGACGCGGACCGGGTGCGCCTGGGCGCCCATCTCGCCGAGGGCACGACCGTGATGCACGAGGGCTTCGTGAACTTCAACGCGGGCACCCTGGGCGTCTCGATGGTCGAGGGCCGGATCTCGCAGGGTGTGGTCGTGGGCGACGGCAGCGACATCGGTGGCGGTGCGTCGATCATGGGAACCCTCTCCGGGGGCGGGAAGGTGACGATCTCGATCGGGCGCCGCTCGCTCGTCGGCGCGAACGCGGGGCTGGGCATCTCGCTCGGCGACGACTGCGTCGTCGAGGCCGGCCTGTACGTCACCGCCGGGACCAAGGTGACCCTCCTGCCGGCCAAGGGCTCCGAGGACGCACCACGGGTCGTGGCTGCCCGTGAGCTGTCCGGCCGGGACGGGCTGCTCTTCCGCCGGCACTCGCTGACGGGCGCGGTCGAGGCGGTCCCGCGCCCGGGCGTCGGCATCGAGCTCAACCCGGACCTGCACACCAACTGACGGACCCGAGCGCCGATGCCGTCCCGCCCGAACCCCGTCCACCGGCCCGACCGGCCGTTCGGGCCCGTCAGCGGGTCCCGCACCCCTCCGGCCGCCCCGCGCCGCGCGCCGTCCCGCGTGCCCTCTCCGCCGCCCCGCCGGCGCCGCGGGGTGCGCACCCTCGTGCGTGCCGTGGTCCTGCTCACGGTGTTCGCCGGTGTCGTCACCGCGGCCTCCCTCGGCATCGCCGCGTTCCTCGGCGGCGACGAGCCGGCGCCGCAGATGAGCCGGTGCGCCGCGACCCTCGAGGGCACCGACTGGTACCTCGATCCGCAGCAGGCCGACCTCGCGGCGCTCATCGCCGGTCAGGCGATCGCCCGCGACCTCCCGCCGCGCGCGCTCACCATCGCCCTGGCGACGGCGCTGCAGGAGTCCGACCTGGCGAACATCGAGCACGGTGACCGCGACTCGCTCGGGATCTTCCAGCAGCGGCCGTCGCAGGGCTGGGGCACGGCCGAGCAGATCCTCGACCCGGTGTACTCCACGAACGCGTTCTACGACGCGCTCGTCGAGGTGGCGGGCTACCAGGACATGGCGGTGACCGAGGCCGCGCAGGCCGTGCAGCGCTCAGCCTTCCCCGACGCCTACGCGCAGCACGAGCCGCGCGCCCGCGCCTGGGCTAACGCGCTCTACGGCTTCGCGTCGGGCGCGGTCCGCTGCGAGCTCGACGACCCCGACGCCCCGGCCGACCCGGCGGCGGTCGTCGCACGGGTGGAGCGCGACCTCGGCCTGACGGCCACCGCGACACCCGAGGGCGTGCTCATCGACGTCACGCCGCTGGCGCCGGAGGACGCCGAGCTGGCGGCGCGGCTCGCGTGGGGCGTCGCGCACTGGGCGGTCGCTGCGGCGGACGCGACGGGCGTCACCGGCGTCGAGCACGCGACGCTCAGGTGGGACCGGGGAGCCGTCTGGCACCCGCGTCCGGCGGACGCGGCGCCGCTCGCTGACGCCACCGTGCTGCTGCGCGTGGCGCCACGGGCGGACTGACGGCCGCCGTGACCGACGGCGCGCCGCGGGCCGCCTCGAGCGTCAGCGGTTCTCGAGCTCCACGTAGCCGCGGCGCTGGGGCCCGACGTACACCTGGCGCGGACGGCCGATCTTGGTGGCCGGGTCCTTCATCATCTCCCGCCACTGCGCGATCCAGCCGGGCATCCGCCCGACGGCGAACAGCGGCGTGAACATGCGCGTCTGGAACCCCATGGCCTTGTAGAGCAGGCCCGTGTAGAAGTCGACGTTGGGGTAGAGCTTGCGCTCGATGAAGTAGTCGTCGTTGAGGGCGATGTCCTCCAGGCCCATGGCGATGTCGAGCAGGTCGTCGCGCTTGCCGAGCTTGGAGAGCACCTCGTCGGCCATCTTCTTCACGATGGCGGCGCGCGGGTCGTAGTTCTTGTAGACGCGGTGCCCGAAGCCCATGAGCCGGACGCCCGCCTCCTTGTCCTTGACCCGCCGCATGAAGTCGCTCGCGTCGCCCCCGGAGTCCCGGATCTCGGTGAGCATGCGCAGCACCGCCTCGTTGGCACCGCCGTGCAGCGGGCCCGAGAGGGCGTTGATGCCCGCGGAGACGGACGCGTAGAGGTTCGCGTGGCTCGACCCGACGATCCGGACGGTCGACGTCGAGCAGTTCTGCTCGTGGTCGGCGTGCAGGATCAGCAGGAGGTCGAGGGCCTTGACCATGACCGGGTCGACCTCGTAGAGCGCGCCGTTCGGCTGGAAGGCCATGCGCAGGAAGTCCCCGACGTAGCCGATGCCGCGGTGCGGGCCGATCATCTGCTGGCCGAGCGCGCGGCGGTGCGCGTAGGCGGCGATGGTCGGCGCCTTGGCCAGGAGGAGCACGGTGGCGAGCTCGACGGTCTGGGGGTCGAACGGGTCGACGCTCTCCGGGTAGTAGCCCGGCAGGGCGGACACGGCGCTCGAGAGGACGGCCATGGGGTGCGCGTTCGCGGGGAACGCGCCGATCAGGGCCTTGAAGTTGTCGTGCAGGTGGGTGTGCCGCTCGACGCGCTCGACCCAGCCCTCGAGCTGGCCGTGCTTGGGCAGCTCGCCGTGGGTGAGCAGGTAGGCGACCTCCAGGAAGCTGGAGTGCGCGGCGAGCTCCTCGATCGGGTAGCCGCGGTAGAGGAGGACGCCCTCGTCACCGTCGATGTAGGTGATCGCCGACTCGACCGACGCGGTGTTCATGAAGCCGGGGTCGTACGTGACGACGCCGGTCTCCCTGAGGAGCGCGGACACGCCGATCCCGTCGTTGCCGAGCGTGGCCGGGATGCGCGGGAGCTCCAGGGCCTTCTCGTCGACGCGGAGCTCCACGGCACCGGTGGTCGTCTGGGTCATGCCCTCCTCCTTCTGACCGGCGCGGGGCGATAGACCCGGCCGCCGTCGTGCCAAGGTGTGCGAGAAAGGTACTCGCGCGAGCGGTTCCCTGCCTAACGCAGGCCCGGGCGCGGTCATCCGTGGCCCGGACCACCTGCCGAGGCGGGGGCCGGCCGGGCCCCTCGCCGCGCGCGAGGTCAAGCGTCAGTAAAGCAGATGGCGGCAGTCGGTGTCGGCATACTCATGTCACGGTCAACGTCAGGCGCCGCCGAGGCGGGCCGCCGCTGCGGCCACCGCCTCGTCCGACGCCGTGAGCGCCACCCGGACGTGGCGGACACCCGCCGGTCCGTAGAACGACCCGGGGGCGACGAGTATTCCTTGATCGGCCAGGTCGGCGACCGTCTGCCAGCAGTCCTGGCCCGCCCCCGCCGCCCGCACCCACAGGTACAGCCCGGCGTCGGAGCCGTCGACGACGAAGCCCGCCTGCGTGAGCGCACCCAGCAGGGCCGTGCGCCGTCGGCGGTACCGCTCGACCTGGGCGTCCACGTGCACGTCGTCCGCGAGCGCCACGGCCGCGGCCGCCTGCACCGGCGCCGGCAACATCATGCCCGCGTGCTTGCGCACCTCCAGGAGCGCGGCGACGCGACGCGGGTCACCCGCCACGAAGCCAGCCCGGTAGCCCGCGAGGTTCGACTGCTTCGACAGCGACTGCACGACGAGCAGGTCCGTGTGGTCCCCACCGCAGACCCGTGGGTCGAGGATGCTCGGCACCCCCTCGCTCGCCCACGGCTGCGACCAGGCCAGGAGTCCGTAGCACTCGTCCGAGGCCACGACGGCGCCGATCGAACGCGCCGCGGTCACGACCTCCGCGAGCTCCTCGACGCCGAGCACGCTGCCCGTCGGGTTGCCCGGGGAGTTGAGCCAGACCAGCCGGACGTCGTCGCGACCGACCCAGGCGGCGACGTCGTCGGCCGGCAGCGGCTGGGCCCCCGCCAGACGCGCCCCGACGTCATAGGTCGGGTAGGCGATCTCCGGGTGCACGACGACGTCGCCGGCGCCCAGGCCCAGCAGCGACGGCAGCGTGGCGACGAGCTCCTTCGAGCCGATCGTCGGCAGGACGGCCGCCGGGTCCACGCCCGGGGCGTTACGCCGTCGCCCGAGCCACGCGGCCGCGGCCTCCCGGAGGGCGGGCGTGCCGTGCGTCGTCGGGTAGCCGGGGGCGTCGGCGGCGACGGCGAGTGCAGCCCGGACGGCCTCGGGCGTCGGGTCGACGGGGGTGCCTACCGACAGGTCGATGATGCCCTCGGGGTGGGACCGGGCCCGCCGGGCGTACGGGGCGAGGGTGTCCCAGGGGAAGTCCGGCAGGGCGGCCGTGTGGAAGCCCACGTGAGGGCTCAGGCGCCGGCCTGCGGGGGCAGCGCCGCGACGATCGGGTGGTCGCGGTCGATCTGGCCGAGCTTGGCCGCGCCGCCCGGCGAGCCGAGGACGTCGAAGAACTCGACGTTGACCTTGTAGTACTCGCTCCACTGGTCGGGGACGTCGTCCTCGTAGTAGATCGCCTCGACCGGGCACACCGGCTCGCACGCGCCGCAGTCGACGCACTCGTCCGGGTGGATGTACAGGGAGCGCTTGCCCTCGTAGATGCAGTCGACGGGACACTCCTCGACGCACGCCTTGTCCTTGACGTCGACGCAGGGCTGAGCGATCACGTAGGTCACGGGTGGTCCTCCGGCTGCCGGGTGGGTCGCGTCCTAGTATCCCCCACGGACGGCGTCGCACCGGTGCCGGGCCGACGCTCGGGACGGAGGAGACCTGGTGGACGACGCCCTGTGGACGACCTGGCCGCTCGGGGTGCGCGTCGTCGTCCGCCGGCGGCTGCCGGACGGCATGTTCGGCGACGTCCTCGGCGACCTGCTCGAGACCGGACCCGACGGCGTCCTAGTCCGCACGCGCACGGGCGAGGTGCGCGTGACGGCGCCCGAGATCGCCATCGGCAAGATCGTCCCGCCCGCGCGACCGCGTCGGACCCGCCCCGCGCCCGACGCCGACTGAGCGCGGGCGTCGCGCGCGGGCTCGTGACCCCCGCCCGGCCGTCAGCGGGCGGGCGGGGCCCCGCAGACGATCTCGTTCTGGGGCTTGTAGCGCACCGTCCACGACTCGAAGTCCTGCTGGACGCCCTCCAGGAGGACCGTCCGCGTCACGGTGACGGTGAAGCCCGGGTTGCCCGCCGCCTGCGCCTCGCACGTCGGCGACTGCGAGTAGACGATGGTCGGCTGGACGACGTTCGAACGTCCGCTGGTCGTCGTCTCGACGGTGAAGTACGGCGAGCTCCACACGCGCACGTAGACGCGCCCGTCCGCAACCCACGACTGCAGCAGCGCGCCGTACGGCGTGTTGTTGCGCCAGCGCATGTTGATCTGCGGCGTGAACAACGTCGCCTCGCGCCCCTCCGGGTACCGGCGGAACCACTCGCTGTGCGGCTGGTGCTCGAGCAGCTCGAACCCGGCGAAGAAGGCGGCGTTGTACGTGGTCGTCGACATCTGCGAGAGCCCGCCGCCCCAGGCGTCGGTGTGCTCGCCGCTGACGATCGCGCCGGCCTGCACGTAGCCGTGCGCTGCGTCGAGCGGGCCGAGGACCTCCGCGAGGTTGAACTCCTCGCCCGGCCGGACGAGCAGCCCGTTGATCTTCGAGGCGCCGTTGGCGATGTTCTGGGTGCGCCGGGGCTCACTGGTCAGCGGCGTGCTGAACTCGCTGACGATCTGCGTGACCCCCAGGGCCTCCATCTCGGCCACCGACTCGTCCGGGTCGGACTCCACGAGCCCGACGCTCGCCGTGCGGTCGCCGTCGGCGGTCGCGGCCTCGGCGACGGCCGCCGCGAGGGCGTCGGGGTCCAGCGCGGTGCCGGGGGCACCGGGCACGATGACGGGCCCGTTCGCGTCGAACGTGAAGGAGGGCTCCTCCGCCGACGTGAGGAGGTTCGTCGTGCGGGCCACGACGGCGTCGGCCAGGACCGGGCCGTTCATGACGAGCGCGAGCTCGCCGTCCTGCGGCACGAACGACGCAGCCGACGTGAGCACGTCCACGGGCAGCTCCGCGACCTGCCCGCCCGCCTCCACGCGGACGGGCGCGGACCGCAGCGGCTCCACGACCTGGGCGAGGGCCTCCTGGACGTCGGCGTCGTCGACGTCGGGCGGGTCCACCTCGGTGGGCAGCTCGATGGGCCGGGCCTGGGTGAGCCACGACGTCGCCAGCAGCTCGACCGCCGCGGGCACGTCGAGCGTGACGCCCTCGGTGGCGGCGGCCGGCTGCGGGGCGCCGTCGACGAACTGGATGCCACCGTCGACGGGCGGCACCGAGAGCGACGCGACGACGTCGTCGAGGGCGTCGGCGAGGGCCTCCCGGTCGACGTCGAGCACCGGCTCGACGGGGCCGGCGCCGAAGAGCTGCGCCCAGAGCCGCGAGGGTTCCAGGCCGAAGCCGGTCGTCGACTCGACGGTGGCCGTGGCGTCGAACGCGAGCCCGGCCACCAGCGGGTCGAGCGTGGTGCGCAGGTCGCCCGCCGCAACCTCGAGGGGCTCGGTCGTGGCCGCCTGCAGCTCGGTGTCCAGGGTCGCGACCGCCGCCTCGGCGGACATGCCGCCGATGTCGACGCCCGCGACGCTCGTGCCGGGCGGGACGCGCTCGGACCACAGCCAGAGGGCACCGACGTAGGCGCCCGCGAGCAGGACGAGCACCACCGCGCCCACGGCGAGCGCAACCAGCCTCCGCCGACGACGCGGCGGCTTCGCGGCCGTGGGATGACGTCGACCAGCGGCATCGTCCCGGTGGAAGCGGTCGTCGCGACCGGCAGCGACGACGGCGGGCGGCTCGACGACAGTGGGGGGCCTGGGCGGCAGCGGCGGCAGGACGGCCGTCCTCGCGCCGGCCGGCTCAGGCTCCGGCAGGGGCGTCGGGTCCGGAACGGGCTCGGGGTCGCGCTCGGGCTCGGGCTCGGGGCCGCGCTCGGGCTCGGGGCCGGGCGGTGGTGGCGGCGGGAGGAGGACGCGGGTGACCTCCGCGTCCGCCGGCGCCTCGACGTGAGCTGGCGCCTCCTCGACGGTCTCCTCGACGGTCTCCTCGTCAGCGGCCCAGTGCCGCTGACGGTCCGCGAAGGCGGCGCGGTCCGCGACCCAGGCGAGATCGGCGTCGCCCTGCGCGCCGTCCTGCTCGGGCTCCTGAGCCTCGGCCTGGTCGGGCTCGTCGAGGGTCGCCGGCTCCTCGGAGGTCGCCGGCTCGTCGGGGACTGCCTCGTCGAGGACTGCGTCGTCGGGGACTGCCTCGTCGGCAGGCTCCTGGTCCTCGGATGCCTCGGCTACCGACCGCTCCACCGGCACATCGGCCACCGCGTCGTCGATCGGCACCCCGGCGGGCTCGTCGCCGCCGGGCTCGTCGCCGGCGGGCTCGTCGCCGGCGGGCTCCTCGTCGAGCAGCTCGTCGGCAGGCTCATCGCCGGCGGCCACGGCGTCGGCCGCGTCGCCGTCCGCCACGTCGCCTTCGGCCACATCACCGTCGGCCACATCCTCGTCGGCCACATCGTCGGTCGGCTCGTCGCCAGCGGCAGCGTCGTCGTCAGCTGCCTCGTCGTCAGCGCCGTCGTCCTCGGACCCGTCCGGGCC
>JAEZZV010000040.1 GCA_023418375.1 Actinomycetes bacterium
GTCCCTCCCGCCGCGCGGGAGGGACGCCTCACACGTCCTCGTCGAGGGGCATCGTCCCGCCCTACGCTTGGCGCGTCCTGGCGGCCGTCGGAGCTGGAGGCCTGAACCGTGCAGTTCCCGAACCCCGAACCCGCCCCCGAGACGTTCGACACGCTGTTCACGGTCGTCGCCGTCGTCGTCGTGCTCGGCATCATCGTGGCCGTGGCCCTGGCGGTGCGCAACGCCATGGCCTACCGGCGGCACGGCTTGGACCCGACGACGGCCGAGGCGGATCTCGCCGCGCGCCTCATGCGCAGCCAGGCGCTCGAGCCCCCTCCGCGCCCGCCCGACCCCGCCGTCGCCCCGGCCCCACGCTCGGTGACCGAGCGGCTGGCTGAGCTCGACGCGCTTCGCGCCGCCGGGACGATCACACCGGAGGAGCACCGCGCCGCGCGGGACCGCGTGATCGGCGACCTCTGACGGACGACCACGTGCGGGACGAGGTCCTGGCCACGTCCCCCCGGGCGCGAGAAAGGCCCGGGCCCCTCCCGGAGGAGGGACCCGGGCCCCGGGTCGAGCACGCTCAGCGTGTGGAGCGAGTCACCCGCCGAGCGTCAGCCCGGCGCCGCGCCGTGTCCGACGACAGCGTCAGCGCTCCACCTCGCCGCGGATGAACTTCTCGAGGCGCTCGCGGCCCTCGGTGTCCTCCATCTGGATGGGCGGGGACTTCATGAAGTAGGTCGCGGCGGCGTGGATCGGGCCACCGACGCCGCGGTCCTTGGCGATCTTCGCCGCGCGCAGCGCGTCGATGATGATGCCGGCCGAGTTCGGGGAGTCCCAGACCTCGAGCTTGTACTCCAGGTTCAGGGGCACCTCGCCGAACGCGCGGCCCTCGAGGCGCACGTACGCCCACTTGCGGTCGTCGAGCCACGCCACGTAGTCCGACGGGCCGATGTGGACGTTGCGGTCCTCCTTCTTGCCGGCCAGCGGGCCGTCGTGGAGGTTCGAGGTCACGGCCTGCGTCTTCGAGACCTTCTTGGACTCCAGGCGCTCGCGCTCGAGCATGTTCTTGAAGTCCATGTTGCCGCCGACGTTCAGCTGGTACGTCCGGTCGAGGATGACGCCGCGGTCCTCGAAGAGGCGGGCGAGCACGCGGTGCGTGATCGTCGCGCCGACCTGGGACTTGATGTCGTCGCCGACGATCGGGACGCCGGCCTCCTCGAACTTCGCGGCCCACTCGGGGTCGGACGCGATGAAGACGGGCAGGGCGTTGACGAAGGCGACCTTGGCGTCGATCGCGCACTGCGCGTAGAACTTGTCGGCCTCCTCCGAGCCCACCGGCAGGTAGGAGATGAGGACGTCGACCTTGTTGTCCTTGAGGACCTGCACGACGTCGACCGGCTCGGCGTCCGACTCCTCGATGGTCTGGGAGTAGTACTTGCCCATGCCGTCGAGCGTGTGACCGCGCTGGACGGTGACGCCCAGCGGCGGCACGTCGGTGATCTTGATCGTGTTGTTCTCGCTGGCGGCGATCGCCTCGCTCAGGTCGAAGCCGACCTTCTTGGCGTCGACGTCGAACGCCGCGACGAACTCGATGTCCTTGACGTGGTACGGGCCGAACTGCACGTGCATCAGGCCCGGGACCTTGCTCTGCGGGTCGGCGTCCGCGTAGTAGTGGACGCCCTGCACCAGCGAGGCGGCGCAGTTGCCCACGCCCACGATGGCGACGCGGATGGAACTCATCTCGCTCCTTCAGATCTCTCAGTGCTGGGGCGCGGGAGCGCCGTCAGCGGTGTCGGGGCCGGTCGAGCGACCGCGCCCCTCGTCGTCGGCACGGCGTCGGACGCCGCGCTCGTTGTCGATCAGCCCGTCGAGCCACTTGACCTCGCGCTCCACCTGCTCCAGGCCGTGCCGCTGCAGCTCGAGGGTGTAGGCGTCCATGCGCTCCCGCGTGCGGGTCGCCGACTGCTTCACCTGCTCCAGCCGCTCGGTCAGCCGGGTCCGCCGGCCCTCCAGGATCCGCAGCCGAGTCTCGGCGTCGGTCTGGGAGAACAGCGCGAACCGCACCCCGAAGTGCTCGTCCTCCCACGACGAGGGCCCGGCCGTGGCCAGCATGTCGGCCAGGTGCTCCTTGCCCTCGGCGGTGAGCTGGTAGACGATCCGCGCCCGCTTGCCCGACAGGGCGTGCGGGGGCGGGGTCTGCGAGCCGTCCGCGCCCACGATGAGACGACGGTCGGCTAGGGTCTTCAGCGCTGGGTACAGCGACCCGTACGACAGTGCGCGGAAGGACCCCAGCAGCAGGTTGAGTCGCTTGCGCAGCTCGTACCCGTGCATCGGCGTCTCGGCGAGAAGGCCGAGGATCGCCAGCTCGAGCACGTCGGCACGACTGCGCACGCTGCCTCCGGGATGGTGTCGGGCGTTGCGGTACTGGCAAGTATCGGAACGACCCAACGGACTGATGTATCAGTTCGATACATCAGGGATGCTAGACGTGCGATGCCCTGCGCGCAAACACCCGGTGAACCCGCTGGCGCCGCCGCGTGCCGAACCGCGCCGCCGACGCCGGGCCCGGGCGTCGGCGAACTCCCACAAGGTCTTCACGGGGGCTCACGCAACCTGACGCGCCTCGCACAGGGGCGGTCCGTACGCTGATCAAAGGCCGGTCGACCCCACCGGCACGCACCCGGCTGACGGAAGGCACTCGTGACACCGAGCGACCCGACCCGCGGGACCGGTACCCCCGGTCCCCAGCGACGCAGCGTCATGGGCGGCGGCGCGACCCCGCCGTCGTTCTCCCCCACGGGCGCCTCGCGGGCGTCGTCCGGCGCCCAGGGCGGCGCCCGACGCGCGGCCGGCGCCTCCGGCGGTGGCTCCCGTTCCGGCGGTGGCTCCGGTGGTGGCTCCCGCTCCGGTGGTGGCTCCGGCGGTGGCTCCCGTTCCGGCGGTGGGCGCAAGGCCAGCGGGCACCGTCGGCTCATCGACTACCCACGCCAGGGGAAGACGGGCGTCCGCCGCTGGATCCCGTCGTGGCGCCTGGTCGGCGGGACCTTCCTGGCGGTCGTCGCGCTCATGGTGGGCGCGTTCGTCTGGGCGTACCAGAGCATCGACATCCCGACCCCGTCGGACTTCGCCGAGTTCCAGACGACCACCGTCTACTTCTCCGACGGTGTCACCCCGATGGGCCGGTTCGCCGTGCAGGACCGCACGATCATCGCGAGCGACCAGATCCCGCAGCACGTCAAGGACGCCGTCGTCGCCGCCGAGGACCGCACGTTCTACGAGAACCCGGGCATCAACCCGGCCGGCATCGTGCGTGCGCTGTACCTGAACGTCACCGGCCAGGACACGCAGGGCGGCTCGTCGATCACGCAGCAGTACGCCGAGCGCTACTACGTCGGGCGCACCACGACCGACATCCCCGGCAAGATCCGCGAGGCCTTCCTCGCCGTGAAGCTGGCGCGGGTGGAGGACAAGGACCAGATCCTGTCCAACTACATGAACACGATCTACTGGGGTCGCGACACGTACGGCATCGAGGCCGCGTCCCAGGCGTACTTCGGGATCCCCGCGTCTCAGCTCGACGTGTCGCAAGGCGCGCTGCTGGCCGGCCTCATCCCGTCGCCGAACAACTTCGACCCGCGGATCTCCCCGGAGAACGCCGAGCGTCGCTGGAACTACGTCGTCGACGGCATGGTGGAGACGGGTGCCCTCACGCAGGCCGAGCGCGACGCCCTCGTCTACCCGCAGACGATCGAGTTCGCCAAGCCCGACACCTATGCCGGCCCGCCCGGCTACCTGCTCGACATGGTGCGCCGCGAGCTCGTCGCCGAGGGCTTCACCGAGGAGGAGCTCGACCAGAGCGGCTACGACATCGTCACGACCATCGACGCGGGCCTGCAGCAGATGGCCGTCCAGTCGATCGCGGAGATCCCCGCGGACCACTCGCCGAACCTGCGCACCGCCCTGGTCACGCTCGAGCCGACGACGGGCGCCATCCGCGCGCTGTACGGCGGGCCGGACTTCATCACGCAGGCCAGCAACAACGCGACGCAGGACATCATGCAGGCCGGGTCGACCTTCAAGCCGTTCGCCCTCGTCGCGTACCTCGAGAACGGCGGCTCCCTGGAGTCGCGGTACAACGGCAACTCGAACATCGTCATCCCGGGCTACTCCACCGACCCGCTGCAGAACTTCGGTCGGGGCAACGGGCAGAGCTTCGGCGAGATCGACGTGGAGACCGCGACGGCGAACTCCGTGAACACGGTCTACGCCGCCATGAACGTCGAGGTGGGCCCCGACAAGACGCTCGACGCGGCGACCCGGGCGGGCGCGTGCGCGAGCTGGGCCCGCGCCGAGCAGGACTGCGCGCTCTTCGACAACCAGGCGGTCCCCTCGAACGTGCTCGGCACGTCCTCGCCGCACCCGATCGACATGGCGCAGGCCTACAACACGTTCGCCAACCAGGGCGTGCGCACCGAGCCGTACATCGTCGAGCAGGTGACCTACCCCGACGGCGACGTCGCGTACGCGAACGGCCACGAGGGCGAGCGCGTCTTCGAGGCGGACGTGATGGCGGACACCACGTACGCGCTCACGCAGGTGGTCGAGCGAGGCTCGGGCGAGAAGGCCCAGGCCGTCGGCCACCCGGTCGCCGGCAAGACGGGCACCTCGAACGAGAACCGCTCGGCCTGGTTCATCGGCTTCACGCCACAGCTGACGACGGCCGTCGCGATGTACCAGGTGGGCGTCGACGCGGACGGCAAGCCGGTGGCGGAGACGATCACGCCGTTCGGCCCGTACGTGAACAGCCAGATCACCGGCGGCTCGGCGCCGCTGGACCTGTGGACCGCCTACATGACGCGCGTGATGGCCGGTCGCGAGGTGCTCTCGTTCCCGCCGCGGGCCGACGTCGGCGAGCCGAACACCCCACCGATGGTGCCCGTGCCGAGCGTCGTCGGGCTACCCGAGGCCGAGGCGTCGGCGCAGCTGACGGCCGCCGGCTTCACCGTGACCGTGCAGCAGGCGCCCGACCCGAACGTCGCCGTCGGCCTGGTCGCGGGCCAGAACCCGGCCGGCGGGGAGGCGGAGCAGGGCACCGCCGTGACCATCGTCGTCTCGACCGGACCGGCCGACGTGGAGGTGCCGAGCGTCGTCGGCCTGCCGGAGGCCGACGCGCGGACCCGGCTGACGGAGGCGGGTCTCGCCGTCACGGCCGAGCAGACGTCCGACGACGCCGTCGCGGCAGGCACGGTCATCTCGCAGAACCCGAGCGGGGGGACCGTCGAGCCCGGCAGCACCGTGACGATCGTCGTGTCCACCGGGCCGGCGGGCGGCGGTGGCGGCGACGGCGGAGGCGGCGGGGAGTCACCGCCGCCCGGTGACGGCACCGGGGGGACCGGCGGCACCGGCGGGACCGGCG
>JAEZZV010000051.1 GCA_023418375.1 Actinomycetes bacterium
GGCGGCTGGTGGTCCGCCCGCCGCGCCCTCGTCAGTGGTTGACGGTCGCCTTCTCGGAGCCCGCCCCCGTCAGGGACCGGACCTCCATCTGGGCGAACCGCTCCAGGTCCGGCTTCTCCTTGCTCAGGATCGTCCCGAGGGCTCCGAGGAGGAAGCCGAGCGGGATGGAGATGATGCCGGGGTTCGACAGCGGGAAGATCGCGAAGTCGACCGCCGTGTCCCGGATCATCGACAGGCTGTCCCCGGTGACCGGGTCCACCTTCCCGGAGACCACCGGGGAGAACACGATGAGCACGATCGCCGACACCAGGCCGCCGTACATGCTCCAGAGGGCGCCCGCCGTGTTGAACCGCTTCCAGAACAGCGAGTAGATGATCGTGGGCAGGTTCGCGCTCGCTGCGACGGCGAACGCGAGCGCCACCAGGAACGCGATGTTCTGGCCGTTCGCGAAGATGCCGCCCACGATCGCCAGCAGGCCGATCCCGATCACGGTGATCCGCGCCACCCGTACCTCGCCGTCGGGGTTCACCCTCCCCCGCTTGATGACGTTCGCGTAGATGTCGTGCGCGAACGACGCCGCCGCCGTGATCGTCAGGCCGGCCACCACCGCCAGGATCGTCGCGAACGCGACGGCGGAGATGAAGCCCAGCAGGACCACACCGCCCAGCTCGTACGCGAGGAGCGGGGCGGCGCTGTTCGCACCACCCGGCGCCGACCGGATGGTCTCCGGGCCCACCAGGGCGCCCGCGCCGTACCCGAGCACCAGGGTGATCAGGTAGAAGATGCCGATCAGCCAGATCGCCCAGACCACGGACCGGCGCGCCTCCTGGCCCGTGGGCACGGTGTAGAAGCGCATGAGGACGTGCGGCAGGCCCGCGGTGCCGAGCACCAGGGCCAGCGCCAGCGAGATGAAGTCGATGCGGGTGAGCGCCGAGGCGCCGTACTGCTTGCCCGGCTCGATGAGCGCCTCACCGCCCTCGCCCCCTGCCGCGATCGCGCCGGCGAGCAGGTCGGACAGGTTGAAGCCGAACTGGGCCAGGACGAGCAGGGCCATGACGGCGGAGCCCGCGATGAGCAGGATCGCCTTGATGATCTGCACCCAGGTGGTGCCCTTCATGCCGCCCACCAGGACGTACATGATCATCAACGCTCCGACGACGGCGATGACGACGGCCTGCCCGGCCGTGCCCGTCACGCCGAGGAGGAGGGCGACGAGGCCGCCGGCGCCCGCCATCTGCGCCAGCAGGTAGAAGAAGACCACCGCGAGCGTCGAGATCGCGGCGGCCATCCGCACCGGGCGCTGCCGGAGCCGGAAGGAGAGGACGTCGGCCATCGTGAAACGCCCGGTGTTGCGCAGCAGCTCGGCCACGAGGAGGAGCGCCACCAGCCACGCGACCAGGAACCCGATCGAGTAGAGGAACCCGTCGTACCCGTTGAGCGCGATCGCGCCGGCGATGCCGAGGAAGCTCGCCGCGGAGAGGTAGTCGCCTGCGATGGCGGTGCCGTTCTGCGGGCCGGTGAACGACCGTCCGGCGGCGTAGTAGTCGGCGGCTGTCTTGTTGTTGCGCGACGCGCGGAACACGATGACCATCGTGACCAGGACGAACGCGGCGAAGATGCCGATGTTGACCGCGGGGCTGCCGACCTGCTCGGTCGTCGTCGCGGCGGCGAGGGGCAGCATGGGCACCGTCATCGGACCTCACCGGCCTCGATGTGCTCGCGCAGCCGCTCCGCGACCTCGTCCTGGCGCCGGTTGGCCCATCGGGCATAGATCATCGTGATCGCGAAGGTCGTCACGAACTGACCCAGCCCGAACAGCAGGCCGACAGTGATCGTCCCTGTCACCCGGATGCTCATGAAGTCATGGGCGTAGGCGGCCAGGAACGCGTAGAGGAAGTACCACCCGAGGAAGAACGCCGTCATCGGGAAGACGAACCGACGGAACCTCGAACGCAGGTCCTGGAACTCCTGCGATCGCTGGACGCGTTGGTAGTCGGTCTCGGTCTGGCCCGCGTGCAGTGCTTCGGACATGCTGCCCCCAGCTCTGTCGGTGGTGGCCTCGTCGCCACCGGACGAGGCAGTGTGACCGAGATCACGGAGACGCGCGACTTTTACCGAAACCGAACGGTTCTGCGACCTCCGCTCCCATCAGTGTCCGGCGTCGTGCCAGCTCCCGCCCACGCCCACCGACACCTCGAGCGGGACCGCGAGGTCGCCGGCGCTGCCCATCTCCCTGCGGACCAGCATCTCGACGGCCTCCCGCTCCCCCGGCGCCACCTCGAGCACGAGCTCGTCGTGCACCTGGAGCAGGAGGCGCGAACGTAGGCCCTCGGCGCGCAGGCCGCGGTGCACGCCGAGCATCGCCACCTTGATGAGGTCGGCCGCGCTGCCCTGGATCGGCGCGTTGAGAGCCATCCGCTCCGCCATCTCGCGCCGCTGCCGGTTGTCGCTGGTCAGGTCAGGAAGGTAGCGGCGACGGCCGAGGATCGTCGCCGTGTAGCCCGTGCGGCGCGCCTCGTCGACGACCCCGGCGAGGTAGTCGCGCACGCCGCCGAAGCGCGCGAAGTAGTCGTCCATCAGCGCACTCGCCTCGCCCACCGAGATCGTCAGCTGCTTGGACAGTCCGAACGACGAGAGCCCGTACGCCAGCCCGTAGGACATCGCCTTGATCTTCGAGCGCATCGCCGGGGTGACCTCGTCCGTCGGGACGCCGAACACGCGCGAGCCGACGTACCGGTGCAGGTCCTCCCCCGAGCGGAACGCCTCGATGAGGCCCGCGTCGCCCGACAGGTGCGCCATGATGCGCATCTCGATCTGGCTGTAGTCGGCCGTGAGCAGCGACTCGTACCCCCCGCCCACGACGAACGCCCGCCGGATCCGCCGGCCCTCCTCCGTGCGGATCGGGATGTTCTGCAGGTTCGGGTCCGTCGACGAGATGCGGCCGGTGGCCGCGATCGTCTGCAGGTAGGTGGTGTGGATGCGGCCGTCGTCCGCGACGGAGCGCAGCAGGCCCTCGACCGTCTGCCGGAGCCGCGACGCGTCGCGGTGCGCGAGCAGGTGCGCGAGGAACGGGTGCTGCGTGCGCTCGAACAGGTCGGCGAGGGCCGCCGCGTCGGTCGTGTACCCGGTCTTGATCCGCTTCGTCTTCGGCATGCCGAGCTCATCGAAGAGAACCTCCTGGAGCTGCTTGGGCGAGCCGAGGTTCACCTCGCGCCCGATGACGGCGTACGCCTCGGCCGCCGCATCGGCCACCACGCGCGCGAAGCCCCGCTCGAGCTCGGTGAGGTGCGCGACGTCGACCGCGACGCCGAGCGCCTCCATGTCGGCGAGCACACCAACGAGGGGGAGCTCGAGGTCACGCATGAGGTGGTCGACGGCGCGGTCGGCCAGCGCGTCGGAGAGCACGTCGGTCAGCTCCCCCACCGCCGCCGCGCGCACCGCGGCCTGGTGCCCTGCGCCTGCACTGCCGGCCAGGTCCAGGTCGAACGCCCCCTGGGCGCCGTCGTCGGCAGCCTCGGCGCGCAGCTCGCGTCGCAGGTGCCGCACCGCGAGGTCTGCCAGGTCGAAGCTGCGCTGGTCGGGATGGCACAGGTAGGCCGCCAGCAAGGTGTCGAAGACGACGCCCTCCAGGTCGAACCCCCGGCCGCGCAGCGCGTGCCAGGCGTCCTTGGCGCCGTGCACGGACTTCGCGGCGGACGGGTCCGCGAGCCACGCCGCCAGGGCGGCCTCGTCGGCCGGGTCCAGCTCGGTCAGGTCGAGGGCCACCGCGTGGTCGGGGCCGTCCGCGATCGCCAGACCCCAGGCGTCACCCTGCCCCGGCGTCGAGCGACCCGTGACCTCCAGTGCCAGCGCCCGGTCGCGCCGCGCCGCGAGCCACGCACCCAGCGCGCCCGGGGTCGGCGTCGTGACGTCGAGCGTGAACCCCTCGGCCTCGCCGACCTCGTCCGGGACCATGGCGAGCAGACGCTCGCGCAGCACGCGGAACTCGAGGGCGTCGAAGACCCGGTGCATCGCCTCGCGGTCCCACGGGCGCACGGCGAGGTCGTCGACGGACACGGGCAGCTCCAGGTCGTCCACCGCGCGGTTCAGGCCGCGGTTCGTGCGCACCTGGTCCAGGTGGGCGCGCAGGTTCTCGCCGGCCTTGCCGGGGACCTGGCCGGCGGCCGCGAGCACGCCCTCCAGGCCCCCGTACGCCGTGATCCACTTCGCCGCCGTCTTCGGCCCCACACCTGGCACGCCGGGGAGGTTGTCGCTCGTCTCCCCGACCAGCGCGGCGAGATCCGGGTAGCACTCAGGCGTGACGCCGTACTTCTCCGTCACGGCGTCCGGCGTGAACCGTACGAGGTCCGAGACGCCCTTGCGCGGGTACAGCACGGTGACCGCATCGCTGACGAGCTGGAACGAGTCCCGGTCGCCCGTGCAGACCAGGACGTCCATGCCCGCCGCCACCGCACGCCTGGCGAGCGTCGCGATGACGTCGTCGGCCTCGTAGTCGGGCTTCTCGACGGTCGGGATGCGCAGCGTCGCGAGGATCTCCTTGATGAGCGGCACCTGCCCGGAGAACTCCGGCGGGGTCGTCTCGCGGGTCGCCTTGTACGCGGGGTAGGCCTGGGTCCGGAACGTGGTCCGTCCGACGTCGAAGGCCACGCCCACGTGCGTCGGCCGCTCGTCGCGCAGCAGGTTCGCGAGCATGGAGGTGAAGCCGTAGACGGCGTTGGTCGGGGTGCCCGTCGTCGTCGAGAAGTTCTCCGCAGGCAGCGCGAAGAAGGCCCGGTAGGCCATGGAGTGGCCGTCGACGAGCAGGAGCAGGGGCCGGGTTCGCGCCGCGTCGGTCACGGGTGCCAACCTAGCCGCCATGAGTGACACCGATCGCGTCCCGACCACGCCCGGCACGGGCACAGCCCTCCTTGCCGAGCTGCGTGCGATGGCGCGCGGCACGCTGGTCGAGCGGCTCGGCATCGAGCTCCTCGAGGCCTCCCCTGACCGGGTGGTCGGCACCATGCCCGTGGCGGGCAACACCCAGCCCCTCGGCCTTCTGCACGGCGGCGCGACGGTGGCGCTGGCCGAGACCCTCGGGTCCTACGCCGCGTCCCTGCACGCGGGCCCCGGCAGGAGCGCCGTCGGGATCGAGGTGAACGCGACGCACCACCGTGGGGTGCGCGACGGCGTCGTCACCGGCCGGGCCACGGCCGTCCACCTGGGCGGGACGACCGCGAGCTACGAGATCGTCGTCGAGGACGAGACCTCGCGACGGATCTGCACCGCGCGGCTCACCTGCCTGCTGATCGCGGACCGCGGCGACTCCCAGAGCCCCGTGACGTCCGACCGGCCCGCGGTCGCCGCGACCGGCCCGAACGACGCCGACGGGGTCGCCGACTCCCTCGACTGACGTCTCCGCGCGACCACGTCGTCGCGTCGGCGCGATCCGGCGCGGCGGGCACTCTCGGCCGTCAGGCGCCGGTGCAGGGCGCCCACCGGTGTCACCCGGTACGACGCGGCGGGCGCGAAGCCGAGTCGGACGAAGAACCGCTGCACCCCGCGCGCCCCGGGGATCGGCGCCGCGTAGACGTTCTCGGCGCCGCCGGCCAGGGCCAGCTCGACCGCGGCGAGCATGAGCGCGTGACCGACGCCGCGACGCCGGTGCTCACCGTCCACGTAGACGACCTCGACGGCTAGGTTCACCTCGTCGGTGAAGAGGTTGGGCCCGAGCAGGCGCCCGAGCAGGAGGCCGACGATCCGGCCGTCCGCACGGGCCACGAGCAGGACCGCGCCCGGGCTCGACATCAGGGCGCCCAGGTGCGCCGCGACCGTCGCCGGGTCACCGCTGCAGACCTGCGACGCCGTCCAGGTCTCGCTCCGCGCCCGCAGGCACAGGTCGACGACACCGTCCCGGTCGTCGGGACGGACGGCACTGACCTCGATCGCCGAACGCACGCCGGCAGACCTCCTCCACGGACACCGGGCCGGGCACGGGGGTGCAGAGGGGACGGCCGGTGTGAGTGAACGATAGCCACCTTCGAGGGCGCACGGAACCCGCATGGGGGCGCTCCCACCGTCGGTCACACCGTCGGTGAACGTCTCGGCCCGCACCGGGACGTCGCCGCTCGCCGCGACCCTGCACCCACCGTCAACACGGCCGAAACCGGACAGACACACGAGGTTCCTAGCCTCGGCGCACCCCCGGGGAACCGGGGACGTCGCGGTGCGACGACGTGCCCACCCGGACGGAGGCCGAGATGAGTGACCTCGCAGGACGCCGGCGCGCGGCAGGCGTGAGCGGCCGTCCCCGCGTCCGCCGGGGCACCAGGCGGCTCCTCACCGCGGCCGCCACCGCTGTCGTCGCGATGCCGCTCGCCGGGCTTCCGGCCGGCGCCGAGGTCGCCCCGGGACCGTGCACGCCCGCGGCCGACGTCGGCTGCGTCGCAGGGACGTTCCGCAGCGCACAGGGAGACCCGGCGCCGGGCGTGCGCCTCGAGGTCGCCGGGCCGGCGGGGTCGGCGCCGGTCACGACCGATGCCGACGGGAGGTGGGCGGTCGCGGTGTCCGAGCCGGGCGAGTACGTCGTGACCCTCGACCCGACGAGCATCCCCGCCGGGGAGCACCTGCGCGAGCCCACGGTCGTGTCCCGGACCGTCGACGTGTCCCTGGGGGCGCAGGTCGGCGCGCTCTTCCCCCTCGGCGGGGCTGCCACCACGACAGGCCCGGCCGAGGAGGTCGAGCCGGCGACGCCCACGGCGCCGCCGGACGCCTCCGCGGAAGCACCGGGGCCGGGCGCGGACCGCGTGCTCCAGCAGCTCGCCAACGGGCTCGTGTTCGGGCTGCTCCTCGCCCTCGCCTCGGTCGGGCTGTCGCTCGTCCACGGCACGACGGGGCTGTCGAGCTTCTCGCACGGGGAGCAGGTCACCCTCGGTGCGATCGTCGCCTACGTCGGGGTCCGGGTCCTCGACGCGCCGTTGGTGGTGGCGACCCTCGCCGCCGTCGTCGTCGGCGGGCTCTCCGGCTGGCTGCAGGACGCGGCCATCTGGAAGCCGCTACGGCGCCGGCGCGTGGGCCTCACGCAGCAGATGATCGTGACGATCGGCCTGTCGATGGCGCTGCAGTACACCTACCAGCTCTTCCTCGGCGGCGGTCGACTGCGGATCCAGACCGGGTCCTCCTCCCCCGTCCGGATCGGCCCCGCCGTCCTCTCCGCCCAGACCCTCGCGTCGGCGGCGGTAGCGCTCGCCGTGCTGGCTGCCGTCGCGTGCTTCCTCCTGTTCACGCGCACGGGCCGGGCGACGCGGGCGGTGTCGGACAACCCGGCGCTCGCCGCCGCGTCCGGCATCGGCGTCGAGCGGGTGATCCGCACGGTGTGGCTCGGCAGCACGGCGCTCGCCGCGCTCGGCGGCGTCCTGACCGGGCTCTACTTCCAGGCGACGACCTGGAACATGGGCGGGACCGTCCTGCTACTCATGTTCGCGGCCGTGACGCTCGGCGGGCTGGGCACGGCCTTCGGCGCGCTGGTCGGCTCGCTCGTCATCGGGCTCGTCTCGGAGATGGCGTCGCTCGTCGTCCCCTCGGACCTCCGGTTCGCCGGCGCGCTCCTCATCCTGATCCTCGTCCTGCTCGTCCGGCCGCAGGGCATCCTCGGCCGCCGCGAACGGATCGGCTGACGTCGGAAGGGAGTGCCGATGGACTGGACCCGCATCCTGACCACCGTGGCGGGCGAGGCCTTCGCGCCGGCCACGGCGGCCTACGCGCTCGCCGCGATCGGCCTGAACGTGCACTTCGGCATGACCGGCCTGGTGAACATGGGGCAGGCGGGCTTCATGCTGACGGGCGCGTACGGGTTCGCCGTCGCCACGACGTCCGGCTGGCCGTTGTGGGCGGCCGTGCTCGCTGCCCTCGGAGCCGCAGCGGTCTTCGCCATCCTCCTCGGGATGCCGACCCTCACGCTCCGGGGCGACTACCTCGCGATCGTCACGATCGCCGCCGCGGAGATCGCGCGACTGACCGTGCGCTCGTCGTCGCTGACGGAGGTGACCGGCGGCAACGCGGGCATCGCGGGCAACGCGTTCAAGGGGTCGTTCCAGGCCCTCTGCCCCCTTCCCGACGGATCAGCGAGCCTGGGGCCGTTCACGTACTCGAACTGCCTGTCCAACAGCTGGTGGCTGCGCCTTGTCGGCTGGGGCCTCGTCGCGGCGGCCGTGCTGCTCGTATGGCGCTGGATGCGCAGCCCGTGGGGCCGCGTCCTCGCGGGGATCCGTGAGGACGAGGACGCCGTGCGCGCACTGGGCAAGAACGTCTACGCCGTGAAGATGCAGGCCCTCGTCCTGGGCGGCACGCTCGGCGCCCTGGCCGGGATCGTCTACGTCCTCCCGTCCGCCGTGCAGGCGGACGCGCTGGGCCGGACCCTGACGTTCAACGTCTGGACGATCCTCCTGCTGGGCGGCGCAGCGACGGTCTTCGGCCCGGTGCTCGGGTCGGTCCTCCTGTGGACCGTCCTCATGCTCGTCAAGACCGCGCTGCGCGACCTGCCCACCGAGCTCGTGTCCAGCACGCAGGCCGAGGCGTTCTCGTGGGTGCTCGTCGGCATCACGCTCATGCTTCTCGTCATCTTCCGGCCACAGGGCCTGCTCGGCACGAGGAAGGAGACGGTTCATGCGCGATGAGCGTCTGCTCCGCATCCAGAAGGAGCGTCTCGCCAAGGACCTCGCGGCGGTGCCACGGGTCCCGGGAGCCGTCAAGCCGGACCCGATCATCGTCGCCGACGGCGTCGTGCGTCGGTTCGGCGGACTCACGGCGGTCGACGTCGAGCACCTCGAGATCCAGCGGGGTGCGATCACCGCCCTCATCGGTCCCAACGGCGCCGGGAAGACGACGCTGTTCAACCTCCTGACAGGGTTCGACAGACCCGACGCGGGGACGTGGTCCTTCGACGGACGCCCGCTCGCCCGGGTGTCCGCCTCGCGCGTCGCCCGATCGGGAATGGTGCGGACGTTCCAGCTCACGAAGGCACTCGCCCGCATGAGCGTGATCGACAACATGCGCCTGGCCGCCTCGCACCCCCGCGGGGAGAACATGCTGGCCGCGCTCGTCCCGCCGCTGTGGCGAGCACGCGAGGCGGAGGCCACCGCCCGAGCGGAGGAGCTGCTGGCCAGGTTCCGCCTCGACCGCAAGCGGGACGACCTGGCGGGCAGCCTGTCCGGCGGTCAGCGCAAGCTCCTCGAGATGGCGCGGGCGCTCATGACGAGCCCGACGGCGGTCATGCTCGACGAGCCGATGGCCGGGGTGAACCCCGCTCTCACGCAGTCCCTGCTCGGACACGTCCAGGACCTGCGCGAGGAAGGGACCACGGTCGTCTTCGTCGAGCACGACATGCACATGGTGCGGCACGTCTCGGACTGGGTGGTCGTGATGGCCCAGGGGCGCGTGGTCGCCGAAGGTCCGCCCGCCACGATCATGCAGGACGAGGCCGTCGTCGACGCCTACCTCGGCGCGCACCACGACACCGACCTGGGCGACGACGCCCTCCTCGCCGACGAGGCCCTGGCATGACCGCCGCCACGCGAGTCCAGGTGCACGCAGGCGCCCCGACCGGCGCTCCCCTCCTCGAGGCCCGCGGCGTCGTCGCCGGATACGTGCCCGGCGTGGACGTCCTCAACGGCTGCAGCCTGGCCCTGCACCCCGGCGAGCTCGTGGGCATCATCGGGCCCAATGGAGCCGGGAAGTCGACGCTCCTCAAGGCGCTCTTCGGCCTCGTCCCGATCCGGTCGGGTGCCGTGACCCTGCGCGGTGAGGAGATCACGAACCTGCGCGCCGATGCGCTGGTGCGCAGGGGCGTCGGCTTCGTCCCGCAGAACGACAACGTCTTCCCCTCACTCACCGTCGAGGAGAACCTGCAGATGGGGGCGTTCCAGGCGCCGACGCGCTTCGCCGAACGCCTCGACCAGCTGGTCGAGCTGTTCCCGACCCTCGGCGAGCGCCGCAGGCAGCGCGCGGGCTCCCTCTCGGGCGGTGAGCGACAGATGGTCGCCATGGCGCGGGCCCTGATGATGGACCCCTCGGTCCTCCTGCTGGACGAGCCGTCCGCCGGCCTCTCCCCGGTCCGGCAGGACGAGACCTTCCTGCGCACGCGCAGGATCAACAAGGCGGGCGTCTCGGTGGTCATCGTCGAGCAGAACGCCAGGCGTGCCCTGCAGATCTGCGACCGCGCGTACGTGCTCGACCAGGGCACGAACGCGTACTCCGGTCCCGGGCGCGCCCTCATGCACGACCCGAAGGTGGTCGAGCTCTACCTGGGGACGCTCGCCGCCGACGTCGAGGCGGACGCAGCACGCGGCACGACCTGACCAGCCCGTCAGGGCATGCGTGGGGCCCCCGCGCCCCCAGCCCCCGGGCCCCCCCGCCTCGCC
>JAEZZV010000077.1 GCA_023418375.1 Actinomycetes bacterium
CCCGCACGCTGCGCCTGGCCGCGCAGATCCGCGGCGTCGGCGACGCGGTGCTCGCCGCGGCGGACCTCGTGGAGGTCGCCGCGGCCGAGGCCAAGGCCGCGACCGGCGACCGGGACGCCGAGGAGAAGGCCGAGCTGCTGCGCACCCTCGGCGCGGGCGAGGGCCAGCAGCTCCCGCCGACGCTGCGCGCGCAGGTCCGCCAGCTCGAGGAGGACCAGAAGCGCCGGGCCACCCGGGCGCAGCGGGACGTCCTCGACCGGGCGCTGCTCGACCTGCTCTCGCTCTACCGGGACGTGCTGGTCGTCCAGCTCGGCGCCGACGTCCCGCTGGTCAACGCGGCCGAGGCGGCGGAGGTGGCGCGCCTCGCCGGCGACTCCACGGCCGAGCAGACGATCCGGCGGATGGACGCCATCGCCGAGGCGCGCGAGCGTCTGGAGGGCAACGTCGCCCCCCTCCTGGCGATGGAGGCGATGGCGGTCGCGCTCCGTCCTCAAGGCTGAGTCCCGGTCTCGTGCGGCGGGCTACGGTGGAGCCCGTGCGCCGTGCCGTCTCGTTGCCTCGTCCTGCCCGCCCGCTGGCCCTCGGCCTGGTCGTCGGCCTCCTGCTCGCCGGCTGCGTCGGCGGCAAGGAGCAGTCGACGTCGTCGGACGAGCCCACGGGCAGCCCCGACACCCCCAGCACCGTCGACCCCGCGCTCGGCCTGGACGCCTTCTACGGCCAGAGCCTCGCGTGGGAGGACTGCGGCGGCGGGTACGAGTGCACGACCGTGCAGGCGCCGCTCGACTGGGACGACCCGACCGCCGGCGCCGTCGAGCTCGCCGTGAAGCGTCTTCCGGCGTCGGGCCCGGCCGACCAGCGGATCGGCTCGCTCCTGATGAACCCGGGCGGCCCGGGTGCCTCGGGCATCGACTTCCTGACGTCCGCCGTGGACTACGTGCTCGGCGAGGACGTGCTCGCCGCCTACGACGCCGTCGGGTTCGACCCGCGCGGCGTGGGCAGCTCGACGCCCGTCGACTGCGGCGACGACGCGACCGTGGACGCGTTCCTCATCACCGACTACCCGATGGAGAGCCAGGCCGACGTCGAGGCTGCGCGCGAGCGCGTCCGGGCCTTCGGCGAGACCTGCCTGGAGAACACGGGCGCGATTCTCGGCGAGGTGGACACCGTCAGCGCGGCCCGCGACATGGATCTCCTGCGCGCCGTGCTGGGGGACGAGAAGCTCAACTTCCTCGGCTTCTCCTACGGCACCTTCCTCGGCGCGACCTACGCGGACCTGTACCCCGAGAACGTCGGCCACCTCGTGCTCGACGGCGCGCTGGACCCCTCGATGAGCAACGACGACCTGCTCCTGGGCCAGGCGGTCGGCTTCGAGAACGCCCTGCGCGCCTACGTCGAGTCCTGCCAGCAGGACGACGCCACCTGCCCGCTGACCGGGACCGTCGACGAGGGCATGGCGCAGGTCGCCGAGGTCGTCGCGCAGGCCGAGCGGTCGCCCCTGGAGGCCGGCGGCGGCGTCCAGGTGAACGGCAGCCTCGCCTGGTACGGCGTGGTCGTGACGCTCTACGACGACCAGTCGTGGTCGTTCCTGACGATGGCGCTCGACGAGGCGATCAACGCCGGCACGGGCACGACGCTGCTCCAGCTCGCGAACTTCTACCTCGACCGGACGCCGGACGGCACCTACACCGCCAACGCCAACATCGCGTTCCAGGCGATCAACTGCCTCGACTACCCGACGGTCGCGCGCGACTACGACGACATGGTCGCGTTCGCGGACCAGCTCGCGGCCGTGGCGCCCACGTTCGGGCGCGAGTTCGCGATGTCGGTCGGCTGCGAGACCTGGCCGTTCCCCGCGACGGGCGAGCGCAAGCCGATCACGGCCGAGGGCGCGGGCCCGATCCTCGTCGTCGGCACCACGGGTGACCCGGCGACCCCCTACGAGTGGGCGGTCGCGCTCGCCGACCAGCTCGTCTCCGCCGAGCTCCTCACCTGGGAGGGCGAGGGTCACACGGCGTACGGCCGCGGCGGGCCGTGCGTGAGCGACGTCGTCGAGACCTACCTGCTGCAGGGCGAGCTGCCGGCCGGCGGCGCCGCCTGCTGACGGGCCGGCCCGCGGGGACCCGGCGGACCAGGCGGGCGCGTCCGCGCACGCCGACGGCGGATCGCTTTGGATCGGCCCGCCAAGCCTGGGTACAGTAGAGCCCGCTCGCCGCCCGGCCCCGTGCCGGACGTCGCGCCCGCCGCCTTAGCTCAGTCGGCAGAGCGGTTCACTCGTAATGAACAGGTCTGGGGTTCGATTCCCCAAGGCGGCTCCACCGCAGGGCCCCGCCCGTCCGGGCGGGGCCTTCGCGCTTCTCCGGCCGGTGCCCGGGCCGACGCCGACGCCCTGCGCGAGTCCGTCACCTGACCTGCACGGATGTGCGCGAACCCGCACATGACCCGACCGCCGGGCGCCCGCGCCCGCGGGGCCGCGCTCCCTAGCGTGGACGGCATGTCCGACGCCGAGGTTCCTCCCGTCCCCGCCGTCCCGCCCCTCCCGCCGGCCCCGGCCGCCCTGGCCGCTCCGGCGTCCGCGGCCCACCCGTACGCCCCTCCCGCGCCGTCCCACGCGTGGGCCCCGCAGCGCCACCCGGGGAGCGTCCCGGGCCGGTTCGGCCC
>JAEZZV010000020.1 GCA_023418375.1 Actinomycetes bacterium
GGCGACGCGCGGGGCGCCCGGTGGCGCGGGCCGGGGCGCCCGTCGGGCCGACCGGGCCGGCGTCCACGCGCGGACCGGACTGCGCCTGCTGCGTCATGGCGTCAGCGTCGCAGGAACCGCTCCACGCCAGGGGGAAGCTCGCCCGCGAGTCCGGCGTCGGGGCCCGGCGTCGGCGGGGTGGATCCGAGGCCGAAGGCGGAGCCGGCAGGGGCGTTCTGGCCCGGCCCCCGCTGCGCCGCCTCGCGCTCCTGCTGGGCGCGCTTGGCCGGGTTGCCGGACTTCGCGCCGCTGCGCCCCTTGCCCTTGGCCGGGGCGGCCGACCGGCCCCGCGACTTCTTGCCCATGCCGAAGCCGGGCATCCCCGGCATGCCCGGGACGCCGCCGCCGCGGGCCACCTGGCGCATCATTGTCTGTGCCTGGCCGAAGCGCTCGAGCAGCTGGTTGATGTCCGTGACCGTCGTCCCGGAGCCGCGGGCGATGCGCGAGCGGCGCGAGCCGTTGATGATCTTCGGGTTCGCGCGCTCGGCCGGGGTCATCGACCGGACCATCGCCTCGATGCGGTCGACCTCGCGCTCGTCGAAGCTGTCGATGGCGTCGCGCATCTGCGCCATGCCCGGGAGCATCCCGAGCATCTTCTTCATCGAGCCCATCTGGCGCAGGCCCTGGACCTGCACGAGGAAGTCGTCGAGCGTGAAGTCCTGGCCGCCGACGAGCTTCTCGGCCATCTTGGCGGCCTGCTCGGCGTCGAACGCGCGCTCGGCCTGCTCGATGAGCGACAGGACGTCGCCCATGTCGAGGATGCGCGAGGCCATCCGGTCGGGGTGGAAGACCTCGAAGTCGGTGAGCTTCTCGCCCGTGGACGCGAACATGACCGGCGAGCCGGTGACGCTCGCGATCGACAGCGCCGCGCCACCACGGGTGTCGCCGTCGAGCTTGGCGAGCACGACGCCGGTGAAGCCCACACCCTCCGCGAACGCCTGAGCCGTGGTGACCGCGTCCTGGCCGATCATCGCGTCGACGACGAAGAGGATCTCGTCGGGGTCGACGGCGTCACGGATGTCCGCGGCCTGCTGCATCATCTCGGCGTCCACGCCGAGGCGGCCGGCGGTGTCGACGATGACCACGTCGTGCTGCCGCTCGCGCGCGACGGCGAGGCCCTCGCGGGCCACGGACACCGGGTCGCCCGGCGTCCCGACCAGGCCCGTCGCCGACTCCTGGACGCCGGGGTGCGGCGCGAAGACTGGCACGCCGGCCCGCTCCCCCACCACCTGGAGCTGGGTGACGGCGTTGGGCCGCTGGAGGTCCGCGGCGACGAGCAGCGGGGTGTGCCCGCGCTCGCGCAGGTGCAGGCCCAGCTTCCCGGCGAGCGTCGTCTTGCCGGCACCCTGCAGGCCCGCGAGGAGGATGACCGTCGGCGGGCGCTTGGCCATGCGCAGCGCCCGCTGCTCACCGCCGAGGATCGCGACGAGCTCCTCCTGCACGATCTTGACGACCTGCTGCGCCGGGTTCAGGGCGCCGGAGACCTCGGCGGACAGGGCGCGCTCGCGCACCGTGCCGGTGAAGGCCCGCACGACCGGCACGGCGACGTCGGCGTCCAGCAGGGCGCGGCGGATCTCGCGGATCGTCGCGTCGATGTCCGCCTCCGACAGCCGCCCGCGCGTGCGCAGGTTGCGGAAGGTCGACGTGAGGCGGTCGGACAGGGTCGCGAACACGGGCAACTCTCCGGGGGTCCGGGCGGGGACGGGCGAGGTCCCAGGGTACCGTCCGGGCCTACGTCCCCCGCTCGGGCACCCGGAGCGGGCCCGGGGCCGGACGACCGGTGAGCGACGTGTAGGCGCGCGACGTCAGCTCGGAGACGAGCCGCTCGCGCCACGGGGTCCACGTCGTCGGCCCGGCGGCGCTGGCGTCGGCCTCGGTGAGCGCACGCAGCGTCAGCAGGAGGTCCGCCCGGCCGTCGACGGCGGCCAGCAGCTCGGCGACGGTGGCCGGGTCGTCGGGGTCCCGCGTCGTCGCGAGCGCGGCGAGGGTCAGGTGGTGGCGCACGAGGAGCTGCACGTCGTCGCGCACCGCCGGGGCGACCCCGAGACGCGTAAGGATGCCCGGGACGAGCGCGGCCCCCTCGACGGAGTGGTCCCCCGCCCCCGCCCGCTTGCCGATGTCGTGCAGGACCGCCGCGAGCAGGAGCGTCTCGCCGCGCTCGCGGCCCCGACGGCCGGCCTGCGCCGCGGTCTCCACCAGGTGCCGGTCCACGGTGTGCCGGTGGATCGGCGAGCGCTGCGGGCGGTTGCGCACGTCCGCCCACTCGGGGATCCAGCGCGTGACGACGCCGGCGAGGTCGAGCGTCTCCCAGACCGGGACCTGCGCCGGGCCGCTGCCGAGCAGGACGAGAAGGTGGTCACGGCCCGCCGCGGGCCACGGCTCCGGCAGCGGTGGTGTGCGGCCCAGGTTGTCGACCGTGACCGGAGAGAGCGGCAGCCCCGTGCGCGCCGCCGTCGCCGCCGCGCGCAGCGTGAGCAGGGGGTCGTCCTCGGGGCGGGCGCCGGCGGCGAGCACGAGCTCGCCGTCGTGCTCCACGAGGCCCTCACCGACCGAGCGCAGACGCGGCGCCAGCGGCCTGCCGCGCCGCACGACGGGACGGCGCAGCGACGGCCGGGCCAGCGCCTGACGTGCGTGCCGCACTGTCGTGTCCAGGGCGTGCGCGACCGTGCGCCCCGCCTCGGCCAGCCCGGCGAGAAGGTCGTCTGCGTCCCCGACGCCCAGCAGCGCGGCGACCTCGTCCTGGTCGGCGCGCAGCAGTCGGTTGGTGGGCCGCCGGGTGACCACGTGCAGCGCGTCCCGCACGTCCAGGAGGTGGGCGTAGGCGGCGTCCACCGCACCGTGCGGGCGGTCGGTCAGCCAGGTCGCCGCGAGCGCGAAGACGACGACCGCGTCGCGGATGCCGCCGCGGGCGTCCTTGAGGTCGGGCTCGACGAGGTACGCCAGCTCGCCGGCCCGGTCCGCCCGGGCACGCGTGGACGCCAGCAGCTCGGGCAGCCGCCGGCGCGCGGCCGCGCGCCAGTCGGTCAGGAGCGCCGTCCGGGCGCGGTGCACCACCGTCCGGTCGCCCGCCACGTAGCGTAGGTCGAGCAGCCCGACGGCGGCCGGCAGGTCCGCGGACGCCACCTGCCGGCACTGGGCGAGGGACCGCACCGAGTGGTCGAGCGACAGGCCTGCGTCCCAGATCGGGTACCAGCACCGCTCGGCAACCCGGGCCACGGTGGCGTCGGCGTGCGTGCGACCGTCGTGCACGAGCAGCAGGTCGAGGTCGGAGGCCGGGCTCGCGTCGCCGCGGCCCAGGCTGCCGACGGCACCGAGCGCGAGGCCGTCCGTCGTCGGCAGGTCGGCGGTGGCCGTCTCGAACAGCCCGGCCAGGCGCGAGGTGACCAGGTGCGCGACCGCAGCCCGGCGGACGGTGCCGTCCGCACCCGGGCCCGTCATCCGGGCCGCGACGTCGAGCCTGTCGACGGCGAGGTCCCGCACCCCGGTGAGGGGGTGCGGGACCTCGGGCCCACCGGAGCCCGGGCCGGAGACCGGCCGGGTGGACTCAGGCAGGGACATCGGTCAGAGCGCGTCCGGGCCGTGCTCGCCGGTGCGGACGCGTGCCACGTCCTCCACCGGGATGGTCCAGACCTTGCCGTCGCCGATCTTGCCGGTCTGCGCGGCCTTGACGATCGCCTCGGTGACGGTGATGGCGTCGACGTCGGCCACGAGGACCTCGACCCGCACCTTCGGGATGAGGTCGACCTGGTACTCCGCGCCCCGGTAGACCTCGGTGTGCCCGCGCTGCCGGCCGTAGCCGCTCGCCTCGCTCACCGTCATGCCCCGGACGCCGGCCGCCTCGAGGGCCGCCTTCACGTCGTCCAGCCGGTGGGGCTGGATGACAGCCGTGACGAGCTTCATGCGTTCACCTCCGTGCTCGCGCGGCCGGCGGCCGCGCTCGGGACTGACGTGTCGACCGCACGACCGCGCGTCGCCGGCAGGGCCTCGTACGCGGTCTCGCCGTGCACCGAGACGTCGATGCCCGCGACCTCGGCCTCCTCGCTGACCCGCACGCCCATCGTGGCCTTGAGCGCGAGGGCGATCACGGCCGTGAGGACGCCGCTGAACACGACCGCCGCCAGCGCGACGATCACCTGCGTGATCAGCTGGTCGGCCCCGCCGCCGTAGAACAGGCCGTTCTGCGCCCCGTCGGGGTACCAGGTGCCGTTGACGCCGTCGCCCACCCGGGCGAAGAAGCCGATGAGCACGGTGCCGGTGAGGCCGCCGACCAGGTGCACGCCGACGACGTCGAGCGAGTCGTCGTAGCCGAACTTGTACTTGAGCCCGACGGCGAGGGCGCACACCACACCGGCGACGGCACCGATCGCGAGAGCGCCGAAGGTGTCCACGGCCGCAGCGGCGGGCGTGATGGCGACCAGACCGGCGACGACGCCCGAGGCCGCGCCGAGGGACGTCGCGTGGCCGTCGCGCACCTTCTCGGTGGCGAGCCAGGCGAGCATCGCGACGCAGGTCGCGAGCATCGTGTTGAGCCACGCGCGACCGGCCGTGCCGTCCGCGGCGAACTCCGACCCGGCGTTGAAGCCGAACCAGCCGAACCACAGGAGGGCCGCGCCCAGCATCACGAACGGCAGGTTGTGCGGACGCATCGGCTCCTTGCCGAAGCCCTTCCGCTTGCCGAGCACGAGCGCCAGGACCAGCCCGGCGATGCCCGCGTTGATGTGCACGACGGTGCCGCCCGCGAAGTCGATCGGGGTCGCGATGGACTCGGTGATGCCCGTACCGCCGAGCAGGCCGCCGCCCCAGACCATGTGCGCCATCGGGATGTAGACGAGCGTCGCCCAGATCGCGGCGAAGACCATCCAGGCGCTGAACTTCATGCGGTCGGCCGCGACGCCCGAGATGAGCGCGACGGTGATGATCGCGAAGGTCGCCTGGAACACCACCGCCACGAGCGCGGGGACGCCCGAACCGGCCATCAGGCTCTGCTCGTCGGTGATCGTGTTCACCCCGAAGAACTGCGTCGGGTCACCGATCAGGCCACCGAGCATGTCGGTCCCGAAGGCCCCTGAGTATCCGTAGAGCACCCAGATGAGGCCGACGACGCCCATCGCGCCGAAGCTCATCATCATCATGTTCAGCACGGACTTCCCGCGCACCATGCCGCCGTAGAAGAACGCCAGACCCGGCGTCATGAGCAGCACCAGAGCGGAGGCCGTGATGATCCACGCGGTGTTCCCCGTGTCCAGTAGGAATTCCATAGAGGTCGCCTCTCCCTCGCCAGCCGGGGGGCGGCTGGTCCGGGACTCACTGTCGGGGAGAGCGGTTTCGCGCCGACGTGCGCGCGGTTACGGCCGGATCACGCGCACGCCCGTGCGGTTAAATCTGCGTTTCGCCGCGGCGGGCCGGGAACCCGGGCCGGGCACGCCGGTCGCTCCTCAGCCCGCCAGCAGACCGTCGACGAACGCCTCCGGGTCGAACGGCGCGAGGTCGTCGGGGCCCTCGCCGAGGCCGACGAGCTTGACCGGCACGCCGAGCTCGCGCTGCACCGCCACGACGATGCCGCCCTTCGCGGTCCCGTCCAGCTTGGTGAGCACGATGCCCGTCACGCCGGCGACCTCGGTGAACACCTGCGCCTGCCGGAGCCCGTTCTGGCCGGTCGTGGCGTCGAGGACCAGCAGCACCTCGGACACCGGGGCGGTGCGGGACAGGACGCGCACGATCTTGCCGAGCTCGTCCATGAGGCCCGCCTTGTTCTGCAGGCGGCCCGCGGTGTCCACCAGGACGACGTCGGCACCGGACTCCTGCGCCTGGGCCAGGGCCTCGAACGCGACCGACGCCGGGTCTGCCCCCTCACGGTCGGAGCGCACCACGGGCACCCCGACGCGCGCCCCCCAGGTCTGGAGCTGGTCGGCGGCGGCCGCACGGAAGGTGTCCGCGGCGCCGAGCACGACGGTGCTGCCCTCGGCGACGAGCACGCGGGCGAGCTTGCCGACGGTGGTCGTCTTGCCGGTGCCGTTCACCCCGACGACGAGGACC
The DNA here is from genome assembly GCA_023418375.1 of Actinomycetes bacterium. Lineage (GTDB taxonomy): Bacteria > Actinomycetota > Actinomycetes > Actinomycetales > Cellulomonadaceae > Actinotalea. The sequence continues at coordinate 6,076 of JAEZZV010000020.1, forward strand.
ACAGCCGGGTGGGCCGCGCCGCCGTCGGGCCCCGTCGCGACGGGCGCCACGGCGAGCGACCGGTCCAGATCCGGGCCGACGAGCGCGAGGAGCTGCTCGCGCAGCAGGGCGCGCACCGCGGCCGGCTCGCGGACCCCCAGCACCCGGACGCGCTCGCGCAGCGCGTCGACGAGCTCGGCCGTGGGGCCGGCGCCGACGTCGGCGAGGAGCAGGACCTCCTCGATCTCCTCCCAGTCGGCCTCGGCGAGGTGGTCGCGCGAGAGCACGGTGAGCAGGCGCGCGCCCAGCGGCGACCCGGAGCGCGCGAGGCGTTCGCGGAGCCGGACCAGGCGGCCCGCCAC
>JAEZZV010000025.1 GCA_023418375.1 Actinomycetes bacterium
GAGGCACTGTCCGCCGAGGCCCGCGCCCGCGAGGCCGCCCAGGCCGCCGAGCGCGTCGCGACCAGCGCCCAGGAGGAGGCCGAGCGACTGTCCGCCGAGGTGGCCGGTCTGCTCGACGAGCGCGACGCCGCGCTGGCGCAGGCGCGCGAACTGACCGAGGCGTTGGCCGCCGCGCACGACGAGACCGCGCGTGTGACGTCCGACCTCGACCGGGTGCGTGCCGCCCTGGCCGAGCAGACCGCGGCGGCCGCTGCCCTGCGCGAGCAGGTCGAGGTCGAGCGTGGCCGCGCCGAGCATGCCGAGGCGACCGTGGTCGACCAGCGCCGGACGCTCGACGAGCGCGACCAGGCCGTGGCGGAGCTACAGGTCACCGTCGGGGAGCAGCGCACCGCCCTGGCCCAGGCGCAGGTCCGGGTGGAGGAGACCGCCGCCCAGCGCGACCAGGTGCGCGCGCAGGTCACCGAGCGTGACGAGCGCATCCACGGGCTCGAGAACGACCACGCCGGCGCGCGGGCCGAGGTCGCCGCGCTCACGGCGCGGCTGCACGCCGAGCAGGCCGCGGCCGCCACGGCTGCCACCCTGGCCGAGCGCACCGCCACCGAGCGAGTCGCAGAGGTCCGCGCCCTGTACGAGGAGCGCATCACCGAGCTGCGCCAGCAGCAGAGCAAGAAGTCCTGATCCACCGATCCCAGGGGGCACGATCCATGCGCTTCTACGTCAAGGCCGGCGACGGCACCGATGGTCGCCTTGCCGACACGATCCAGTTCGTCGACGCCGCCGGCGTGACCTACACGGTCGCCACCAGCCACAACGTCGACCACACGACCAGCGGCGTGTCGATCGTCGGGCGGAACACGGAACCGCTCGAACTGCACGACGTCGACGACGCCGGCAGGCAGCTCGCGCGACTGCTCGTGCTGTGTCACGACCAGGGCATGGTCGTCGACTCCTCGCGGGGGAGCCGGCTGCGCGGCGACGAGGAGACGACCGCCGACGTGTACCCGCCGGGCCGACACCCGCGGATCAACGTCCAGGCCCGCTGACTCAGCAGGCCCCCCTGTGGGTGGCCGCGACGACGATCGACTACGTGAGGAAGCAACCCCAGCGGCGCACCGCCTGGTCCGTCGCGCTCGGTGGGGCCCGCGACGACCGCCTGGCGATCGCACGCGACCCGGCGTCGACGGCGGAAGACCTGGCCGCTGTCGCGCCCGGCTATCAGGACCCTGACCCAGACCTTGACCTCATCGCAGCTGTGCTTGACCACCCGGCCGTCAGCTCGGGTGTCGTCAGCCGCTATGCGACCTGCCAGGACGAGGGGACTCGGCTGCGGGTGGCCCGGCACCCACGCTGCACGGGGACGGCCCTCGATGTGCTCGCCGCCGATCCGTCGGCGCAGGTGCGCGAGGCGGCCCGTTCCGCCGCCCAGAATGTCGACGAGGAGGACGCCCTGTGACGCTCACGCTGTATGTGCCGCACCCGGAGCGCTGGTGGTTCGCCCGCCGCGCTGACCTTCCGTGGCTGACCGACCCGCACGAGGACGACGGCCGCGTGCGCCACCACGACCGCGACGAGCGCGCCTGGCCGGCCATCGCAGCGACCGTCCAGGCCGTCGCCCGGGCCATCGCCTACGGCGGGCACCCCGTCGACGAGGAGGACCCCGCCGTGGCCGTCGTCGCGGTGGACGACCCGGGTCTGGCTGCGGCGGACAGGCGCATCGTCACGTCGTGGTTCCGGGCGGGCTCCGAGGCCCCGGCAGCCGACCCGTGGGACGACAGCCTGGTCAACGGCCGGCACCGTCTGTGGGCGACCTGGCGCGCCGTCCCGGACGCGCTGCTGCCGGTGCACTCCGACCTGCTCGCCTACCTCGACGACGTGCCGCTCATGGGCCCGGAGTTCGCAGCGACCATCAGCCAGGGCGCCCTCGACGGGCTGCGCCAGATACCGCCCGCACCAGCGGAGAGCAGTCCCCGGTTCGTCGACGAGCTGCGGCGCGTGGCCCGCGAGGGCGGGCACGACGTCGACGGGCTGCCCCGCCTCGTCGCGAAGCAGCCGCGCCGCCGCCGCTGGTGGCCGCTCGGGGCCGGCTGAGCCTGCCCCCCGCGCAGAAGCCTCTGGTGCTGCCGGGCTCGCCCCGCCACTGGTCTCTTTGAAGACACGCTCGGTCCAACATCGCGTCATACGACCCAGGGCGGGTCCCCGGTGAGCGAGACTGCGGCCGTGAGCACCGCCGAGCACGCCGACACCGACGCCCTGAGGAAGGCGAGGGGGGCGTTCTTCACCCCGCCGGAGGTCGCCGCCTACGTGGCCCGCTGGGCCGTGCGCAGCGCAGCTGACCGGGTGCTCGAGCCGTCCTGCGGGGAGGCCGCCTTCCTCCTCGCCGCGCACGAGCGCGTCCAGACCCTTCCCACCGCCGGGACCACACGCCTTGATGGGGTCGAGCTGCACGACGCCTCCGCGCGCGCCGCGCGCGCTCTGCTGCGAGCCGCCGGTGCCACCGCGCGGGTCCGCGTCAGCGACTTCTTCGCCGTCGAGCCGGCCCCCTCGTACGACGCCGTGATCGGGAACCCCCCGTACGTGCGCTACCAGGACTTCGCCGGCGCTGACCGTGCCGCCTCCCGGCGCGCCGCGCTGCGCGCCGGCGTCGCCCTCACCGGCCTGGCCTCGTCGTGGGCGGCGTTCACAGTGCACTCCGCGCTGTTCTTGAAGCCGGGCGGCCGGCTCGGGCTCGTGCTGCCGGCCGAGCTGCTGTCGGTGAACTACGCCGCGCAGGTGCGCGAGTTCCTGATGCGCCGCTTCGCCCGGGTCCGGCTCGTGCTGTTCACCGAGCGGGTGTTCCCCGGTGTGCTCGAGGACGTCGTGCTGCTGCTCGCAGAGGGCACCGGCGGGACCGATCACTGCGAACTGCTCCAGGTGCAGGACGCCGACGCGCTGGCCGAGCTCGACCCGGAGACGGCCGCGGTCTGGACGCCCACGTCGACGAGCGGGAAGTGGACCTCGGCTCTCCTGCCGACCACCAGCGCCGCGGCGTACGCGGCCGCGACCAGCGGTGCAGGCTTCTCGACGCTGCACACCTGGGGTGAGACGACCCTGGGCATGGTGACCGGGGCGAACAAGTTCTTCACCCTGACGCCCGCCCAGGCGGCGGCGCTGGGCCTGCGCGACGACGAGCTGCTTCCGCTCAGCCCGCCCGGGAGCCGGCACCTGCGCGGTCTGTCGTTCACCGCGCACATGCGCGCCGAACTGGGCCGCGAGGGGTCCGCGACGCTCCTGTTCCGGCCGCCCGCTGATCCCAGTCCGGCGGCCCGGGCCTACATCCAGCAGGGGGAGAAGGACGACGTCGACGCGGCGTACAAGTGCCGCGTGCGCAGCCCGTGGTGGCGCGTGCCGCTGGTCGCCCCCGCCGACCTGCTCCTGACCTACATGAACGCCGACACCCCGCGCCTGACTACGAACACCGCCGGCGCGCACCACCTCAACAGCGTGCACGGCGTCTACCTGACCGACGAGCACCGAGCGCTCGGCCGCGAGCTGCTGCCGCTGGCGTCGTTGAACTCCGCCACGCTCGTCGGAGCGGAGATCGTCGGGCGCGCGTACGGCGGCGGCATGTTGAAGCTCGAGCCCCGCGAAGCCGACGACCTGCCTGTGCCGTCGCCGGCGGGTGTGGCGGACTGCGCCGAGGCGTTGCGTGCCGTGCGCCCGCGCGTGCGCGACCACCTGCGCGCCGGCCGGCTCCTGGACGCCGTGCGGCTCGTCGACCAGGTGATCCTGCACGACGGTTCGGCGCTCGACGCGGCCGGCGTCAGCGACCTCGAGCAGGCGTACGCGATGCTCGCCGCCCGCCGGCGTGCCCGCGGTACGAACGCCAAGGACCGCGTATCCCCGCACGCGATGGTGCTGGCGCGGCGCACGCAGGACCAGGCGTGAGCAAGGAGGACGCGTTCAGCGCGTTCGACGCCGAGCTGGCCGCGACGCCGACCAGCGACCCGTGGCTGCACGCCGAGGGCGAGGTTCCGCGGTACGGGCCCGACTACGACCTGCTCGGCCGGCTGCTGACCTACCCGATCCGCAGCGGCAGCGTCTCCGAGTCGGGCCGGTTCGCCAAGGGCATCGACGCCTGGCTGGCGCACGAGCTGCGCCGCGCCGGCTTCCTCGTCGACGAGGTGTGGCCGCGCGCCACCCGGCCGCGGGTGCTGCCCCGCGACGTCGTGCTGTTCGTCGACAAGCTGCCCAAGGGTCTGGGCGAGCAGGTGCGACCCCACCTCGAGCGGATCACCGCCGTCGCCCCGTCCGACGCCCGGGTGTTGGGCCGGGCGTACTACAAGCAGATCGACGTGTGCATCGCGCGCTGGGACCGCGGCCCCGAACTGCTGCTGAGCACCAAGGCGCAGGTCTCGTCGTTCGGCAAGAACCTGCCGAACAGGTTCGAGGAGGCCTACGGCGACGCGGCCAACCTGCGCGGGCGCTACCCGCTCGCCGCGACCGGGTTCTTCTTCCTCCAGCGCGACACGATCCTCACCACCGAGAAGGAGGCGTGGGAGCGCACCAAGGACATGATGAGCAAGCTGCGCGACACCGACGGCCGCGGCGGCTACACCGCCACCGGGCTCGCCCTCGTCCACTGGGACGACGACGTGCCGGCCGAGGAGCGCGTCGTCACCGTCAACGTCGACGACGTGCCGCCGGCGCTGCGCCCCGACCAGTTCCTCGACGCCATGATCCACCAGGTGCTCGACGTGACCCCGGTCGTCCAGCACCCCCGCGTCCGCGAACTCCGAGAACGTCGCGACCTCGCCGTGCCGGAGCCGCAGGGCACCACCGACGACACCGACGAGACGACCGGCGCGCCCGACACGCTCCTGTAGCCGTCACGCGCCGAGGTGTGACCACGAGCGGGTCAGATCCCGTTGGTCCACTCGTGGTCCGGCACGTTGCCCACCACGAAGTGCTCGTCACCGCAGATCGCGCAGGAGTCGTCATCTGATCCGAAATGCCCGTGGGGGTCGATCTCGTCGGCGTCGGCTTCCTCGCCGCAGACCGAGCAGGCCTCACTCGCCATCGTTTCTCCTCCTGGGTGGGGGCGCGTGTCTAGTGTCAGGCCCGCGCCGCCGCGACAAGCTTCTTGATCTTGGCGTCGCTGCCCAGCTTGTCGGGGGTTGAGGTGAATGCGCGGACCGCATCCATGAGCGCCCGGTCGGCCGGTGCTGTCAGCTTCGGGGCGAGGATATCGAGCAGAGCCGCCCACCGCGTCTGACCGACTGATGACCACAGCTGGGCGGAGATGGTAGGGAGGGTGAACGTCCGTAGAGCCTTCCCCGCCTGTCGCGAGTCGAGCCGGCGGAGCATCGCCTCGTAGTGCTCGACCGCTGCCCAGCTGACGCCGTACTGGTTGCCCAGGAAGGCCTCCACGACCGCCGCAAGGTACTTGTTCTCAAGCGCGGCCGGCACGTCCCCTCTCGGGCCGATCAGTTCGGAGAGGGCCTTGGCCGGAGCCGGCTCGGTGTGGAAGTTACTCCATCCTCGATGCGCAGCCGTGAGCGCGTCGATGGCTGCATCGATTTCCACAGCACGCTCTGACTCAGGCAGGTAAGCCGTGCCGCCGACGAGCGCGAGAAGTTCGCGGCCAGCGGCCGCCTTCGCCGTGTCCAGGCTCGCGGTGAACCGACCGATCTTGATGCCGAAGCCGCTGCGCGCCTCCTCAGAGACGAACGTCCACAACAGCGGCCAGAGCCGTCGCACGTTGTCGGCCACCAACGGTGCTTGGGACTGGTCGACGTACAGGCCGAACAGCCCGGTGGCGAGCAGGTCCGCCCGCTCGGCCGGCATGTTGTCGAAGAAGGCGGCCGCCTTCGCGGCGTCCTCATCTGAGATCGGCTGCGTCCGGACGTTCGCCAGCAGACGCTTCGTCTCCGCGGTGATGGTGTCGTAGGGAAGCAGGATCACCTGCTTAACGCAGACCTCCAGCCAGTTCGCCAGGTCGAGCCCGGTGAGCTCGACCTGGTTGGGGTGCGCGGCCGACGCAAAGTTCCGCATGTACCGGATGTGGTCGAGCCGCGCGTGCCCCGTCGCTGACAGGAGGCCGATCTGCAGGGCACCCTTGAGCAGGTCGAAGTCGTCGACCTTCGTCAGGTCTTCTTCCGTTGACAGGTGCTTGCGGCGATCCGGCGACGGCACCGCGACGTCGTAGAAGTAGGCGAGGTCGTACCCGATGATGCGACGTCGGAGTTCTCCGACCGTCTCGTTCCACAGGTAGTTGAGGGCGGCGTCGAACAGGCCAGCGCTGGCGGCCGCGATCATCTTGCTGATGTACGCCGACCGGCCACGCTCGGTCACTGGCAAGCTGGACAGCGCCATGCCGATGGTTCGTAGTGCCTGCTCGCGCTCGTCGACGGGGACAAGCACGTCCGCCGTGGGAAGTCCGGCGGCCGCCAGCTGATCGAGGAGCATCTGCTCAAACCGGAGCAGGTCGTCGTGTACACCGACGACCCCTCCGTGAGGGATGCTGGGGACGAGTTCGCTCACTGGATGAGTGTGGCCTGTCTGCGCACGTCGGTGGGGGCGAAAACGCCGCGGCGCCCTATCCGACAGACTCCTGTGAGACGGGGAAGCCGGTCTGAAAACGAGGCTGGGGCGGTGGACAGGAGAGCAGGTTCATGGAGTTTCTCGATTCCTCCAGCAGTGTCGACGGCAAGAGTGCGGCGG
>JAEZZV010000120.1 GCA_023418375.1 Actinomycetes bacterium
GTCGGCCACGTCCACCCGCTCCGCCTCGTCGGCCACGTCCGCCCGCTCCGCGTCGTCCGCGCGGTCGGCCGCGTCCGTCCGATCCGCCTCGTCCTCCGGCTCACCTCCCGACAGGGGCGCCGGGGCCGGCTCCTCCCGGTCAAGACGAGGGAACGCGAAGGGGACCGGACCTGCGGCGGTGGCCGTGCCGGAGGTGAGCCCGGTGTCCTCGGGTGCGACGGCGCCCTCCGGACGAGCACCGCCGCCGTCGGACGGAACCGCGGGAGACACCTGGACCCCCGCGGTCTCCCCCTGGCCCACCATGGCGCGGACCGACGCGAGGACGTCGGCGAACGCGTCGCTGGAGGTGGACACCGGCAGGCCCGGCGGGTCGGCCTCGAGGGACGCGATGGACTCGACGGCGTCGTCCTCGGCGTCGGCGGCGGCCATCAGCGCGTCCAGGCCGGCGCCCGAGTGCGTCGCCCGCCAGCGCTCCTGCGCGGTCGGCGGGTCCGGGATCTCGACGGTCAGCTCGTAGTGCTCGCGCGCGAAGAAGCCTGCGAACCCGCCGGTGCGGATCCGCTCGGCCTTGACCACCCGAGCACGCGGACCCATCTCCTCGCGGATCCGGATCATGAGCTCGGGGAGATCGTCACCGTCCAGCAGCAAGCGCGTGGGCATCCTCGATCACTCCCCGGGTCTCGATGCGCAGGCCTGAGTTCGTCACCTCCGGGTAGGAGAGGACGGCAAGGCCTGGCATACCCAGGGAAACCGTACGGCGCAGGGCGGGTCGCAGTCCCGGCGCACACACCAGGACGACGTCGTGACCGGCGTTCTCGGCCGTCGCGACCACCCGGCGCGCGCTGCTGAGGAGGCGGTCCGCGCGGACCGGGTCGAGCAGCAGCTGCGACCCGTCCGGGCCGGGCCGCACGGCCTCCAGCAGCGACTGCTCGAGGCCGCCGTCGAGGGTGACGACACCGATGGCCCCGTCCCGGCTGTACGGGACGGCGAGCGCCGGACCGAGCGCCGCGCGCGCGGCCTCGACCAGGCCCTCGGGATCGGTGCTGACCTTGGCGCGCAGGGTGAGCCCCTCGTAGATCCGGCCGAGGTCGCGGATCGGCACCTGCTCGGCGAGCAGGCCCTGCAGGACGCGCTGCACCTCGCCGAGGCTGAGCAGGCCGGGCACCAGCTCGTCGACGACCGACGGGTTGACGCTCTTGACGCCCTCGGTGAGCACCCGGACGTCCTCGCGCGAGAGCAGCCGACCCGCGTTCGACTCGATGATCGCGCCGAGGTGGGTGATGAGCACCGACACGCGGTCGACGACCGTCGCCCCCACCATCTCGGCGGCCGACCGCAGCTCGCTGGGGATCCACTTGCCGGCCAGGCCGAACACCGGCTCGACGACGGTGGTGCCGCCGATGCCGTCGAGGTTGTCGCCGAGCGCGAGCAGCCGACCGGCCGGTGCCTCGCCGCGGCCGACCTCGACGCCGGAGATCCGCACGACGTAGGTCGAGCGCGGCAGGTCCACCGAGTCGCGCGTCCGCACCGGCGGCACCACGACACCCAGCTCGAGGGCGATCTTGCGTCGCAGGGCCCGCACGCGGGAGAGCAGGTCGGCCTCGGTGCCGCTGCCGACGAGGTCCACCAGGTCGGGCGCGAGCAGGATCTCCAGGGCGGGCACGCGCATCTGCTCGATGAGCGCCTCCGGCGTGTCGGGGCTCGCGACGGCGGCGGCCGGCTCGGCGGCGGCGACCTCGGCGGCGGTGGCCTCGACGGCCTTGGCGCGCTGGGCCGCGAGCAGCAGCGCGGCGCCCACCAGCACGAACGGGATCTTCGGCATGCCCGGCACGAGCGCGAGCCCGATGGCCGCGGCGCCCGCGATCTGCAGCGCCATCCGGCTCTGCGTGAGCTGGGCGCCCGCCGTCGTGCCCATGTCGGACTCGCTCGTGGCGCGCGTGACGATGAGACCGGTCGAGACCGACATCAGCAGGGCGGGGATCTGGGTGACCAGGCCGTCGCCGACGGTCAGCAGGCTGAACTTCTCGATCGCCTCACCGGCGGACATGCCCATCTGCAGCATGCCGACGGCGAACCCGCCGATGAGGTTGATGATCGTGATGACGATGCCGGCGATCGCGTCGCCCTTGACGAACTTCGAGCCACCGTCCATCGCGCCGTAGAAGTCGGCCTCGGCGCCGATGTCGGCGCGGCGCCGGCGCGCCTCGTTCTCGTCGATGAGGCCGGCGTTGAGGTCGGCGTCGATGGCCATCTGCTTGCCGGGCATCGCGTCGAGGGTGAACCGCGCGCCGACCTCGGCGACGCGGCCCGCGCCGTTCGTGATGACGGCGAACTGGATGACGACCAGGATCAGGAAGATCACGAGGCCGATGACGAGCGAGCCGCCGACCACGAAGTGGCCGAACGCGTTGATGACCTCGCCCGCGTAGCCGTCGCCCAGCACCAGGCGGGTCGAGGCGACGTTGAGCCCCAGCCGGAACAGCGTGAGCACCAGCAGCAGCGACGGGAACACCGAGAAGTCGAGCGGTCGCTTGACGTACATGCTGGTCAGCAGCACGACGAGCGACAGCGAGATGTTCACGACGATGAGCACGTCGAGCATCTGCGCCGGCAGCGGGACCACGAGCAGCAGGACGACACCGACCACGCCGACCGGGACGGCGAGCTGGATGGAGCGACCGGTCATCGGTGGGCCTCCTTGGTACGGGACTGAACGGGCGACGTGCGGGGGGCGGTGTGCGGGTCGGCGGGTCTCATGCCGCCACCGGGACCTGGCTCGGGCCGCCCGGCGAGCGGTGCAGGCCGCTGGCGGCGCCGCGACGGCGCAGGGCCATGACGAACGCGAGGACGCGGGCCACCGCCATGTACAGGTGCGGCGGCACCTCCTGGCCGAGGTCGCACGCGGCGTGCAGGGCGCGCGCCAGCGGGATGTCCTCGACCATCGGGACGTGCTTCTCGGTCGCCTTCGCACGGATGCGGGCGGCGATGTGCCCGGCTCCCTTGGCGACGACCTTGGGGGCGCCGGAGCCGGGCGTGTACTTCAGCGCGACGGCGACGTGGGTCGGGTTGACGAGCACCACGTCGGCGCCGGCGACGTCGGCGATCATCCGGTTGCGGCTCATCGCGAGCTGGCGCGAGCGGATCTGGCCCTTGACCAGCGGGTCGCCCTCGGTCGCCTTGTACTCGTCGAGGACCTCGCGCTTGGTCATCCGGGTCTGCTTGCGGTTGCGGCGCATGACAACGAGGACGTCGGCGGCGGCGAGCACGAGGCCCGCGATGACCGCCGTGCGCATGAGGTTCGATGCGCCGCCGGCGACCGTCTCGAGCACCTGCGTCAGCGAGTGCGTACCCGAGCCGAGCAGCAGCGGCACCATGCCCTGCACCACCGTGTAGAGCACCAGCCCGATGGCGCCGGCCTTCAGCGCGGCCTTCACGCCCTGCCACGCGGCCTGCATGCCGAAGATCCGCTTGATGCCCGCGGCGAGGTTGAACTGCTTGAACGTCGGCTTGAGGCGGTGCGTCGACGGGTGGATGCCGCCCTGCACGGCGGTGGCGGCGATCGCGGCGAGCACGACGACGCCCGCCAGCGGGGCGAGCGTCGGCAGCATCGAGACGAGACCGTCGCCGAGGGCGGTGACGGTCACCTCGGGGTCCGGGTTCGCGATGACGTCGCGCAGCAGCATGAACTGCTCGCGGCCGGCGTCGGCGCCCGCGGCGAGCACGGCGGGCATCATGAGCGCCGCCGCTCCGATGCCCAGCCACGCCGACAGGTCCTGCGAGTGCGAGAGGCGGCCCTTGCGGCGGGCCTCCTTCATCCGCTTCGGGGTGGCCTTCTCGGTCCGGTCCTGGCCGCCGCTCATCGCGCCACCTCCAGGACGGTGGTGACGGCGTCTCCGGTCAGCGCGCCGACGATCTCCGGCAGGGCGAGGTAGGCGGAGACGCCGAGCACGATCGCCAGCAGGATCTTCAGCGGGAAGCCGAGCGCGAAGGCGTTGAGCGCGGGCGCCACGCGCGTGAGCAGACCCAGGCCGACGTCGGCGAGGAACAGCACCGCGATGAGGGGACCGGCGATCTGCAGCGACGCGATGAACATGTCGGTCAGGCCGGTGGTCGCGGCCTGGCCGAGCGCCGCGAGGTCCAGCGGGGTCCCGATCGGCAACGCGTCGAACGTCCGGCCCAGGCCCGCGATCATCAGCTGGTACCCGCCCGAGGCGAAGAGCAGCACGACGGCGCTCGTCTGGTAGAGCCGGGAGAACTGCGCGCCGTTGTTCATCGCCATCGGGTCGAAGGCCTGCGCGAGCTGGAAGCCGCCGAAGAGGTCGATGAGGTTGCCGGCCGACGTCACCGCGCCGAACACGAGCATGACGAGGAACCCCAGGCCGGCACCGATGACCGCCTGGAGCGCCAGCCCGCCGAGGAACTGCCCGGTGCCCGACGCGATCGACGTCCCGAGCTCGGGCCCACCCGCGGCGATCGCGCGCGGCGCGACGAGGAGCCCGAGCGCCGTGGCGAGCATCGCCTTCACGGTGCCCGGGATGCCGCGGTGCGCGAACGGCGGCGCGATCACCAGGAAGGCGGCGATGCGCACGCCCGCGAGCATCACCACCTCGAGGCCGGCCAGCGGAAGGGTGATCATCGGTCCGCCCTCATCCGCCCAGGAGCTGCGGGATGCGCTCGAACAGGTCCGTCGTGAAGGTGACGATCTCGGAGATCATCCAGTGCCCCGCGACGAGCAGGGCGACACCGACGGCGACCGCCTTGGGCACGAACGAGAGCGTGACCTCCTGGATCTGCGTGATCGACTGGATCAGGGAGATGCCGAAGCCGACGACGAGCGCCGTGATGAGGATCGGCGCGGCGAGCTTCGCGGCGATGATCAGGGCGTCGAGCCCGATGTCGAGGACGGCGTTGGTGTTCATCAGCCGTAGCTCCCCACGAGCGCGGTGAGGATGAGGCCCCACCCGTCGACGAGGACGAAGAGCAGCAGCTTGAACGGCAGGGACACCATGACCGGCGGCAGCATCATCATGCCCATCGACATCAGGGACGAGGACACGACGAGGTCGATCACCAGGAACGGCACGAAGACGACGAAGCCGATGATGAACGCGCTGCGCAGCTCCGAGAGCAGGAACGCCGGGACGAGGGTGAGGATGCCGACGTCCTCGCGGGTCTCGGGGTTGGGCTGGTCCGCGGCGCGGGTGACCAGGGCGAGGTCGTCCTCGCGCGTCTGACCGAGCATGAACTCGCGCAGCGGGTCCGACCCGGCCTCGACCGCCTCGGAGAACGTGAGGTCGCCGTCGAGGTAGGGCTGCACGCCGACGTCGTTCACCTCGCCCAGCACCGGGCCCATGATGAACAGGCTGATGAACAGGCTGATGCCGGCCAGCACCTGGTTCGGCGGTACGCCGGTGAGCCCGAGCGCGTTCCGCGTCAGCGCGAGCACCACGAAGATCTTCGTGAAGCTCGTCATCATGAGCAGGAGCGACGGCGCGACGCTCAGCAGCGTGATCGCGAGGAGGACGACGATCGAGCTGTCCGGGGTCCCGTTGACGCCGTTGATGTCGATCGTGACGGTCGGGTCGGCCGACGGCGCGGTGGGCGGCGTCGGCG
>JAEZZV010000121.1 GCA_023418375.1 Actinomycetes bacterium
GATCCTCATGAGCCGGCACGAGGACCGGGCTGCGCTCGGCCGCGCGTTCGGGGCGACCGACGTGGTCGCCGAGCGCGGCGAGGACGCCGTCGCGGCGGTGCGCGACCTCACCGAGGGGCTCGGCGTGCCGCACGTGCTGGAGTGCGTGGGCACGCAGCTCTCGTGGGAGACGGCCGTCGGGCTCGCGCGGCCCGGCGGGACCGTCGGGTACGTGGGCGTGCCGGTCGAGGTGACGGCCCTGCCGCACTGGCCGATGTTCGGCCGGAACGTGTCGGTGCACGGGGGAGTCGCGCCCGTGCGCGCGTACCTGCCCGAGCTGATGGCGGACGTCCTCGCCGGCCGGCTGGACCCGTCGCCGGTGTTCGACCTCGAGCTGCCCCTCGACGACGTCGCGGCCGGCTACGCCGCCATGCACGAGCGCCGCGCGATCAAGGTGCTGCTGCGGCCGTGACCGCCGGCTGCGTCAGGGCAGGTCCCTTTCGCTGCGGGCCCGACGGGTGTTGGCTCGGGCGCGGAGGTGGTCGATCATGCGCGCACGCGCACTCAAGCCCCTGATCGGTGTGGTGCTCGCCGTCGGTGCCCTGGTGCTCCTGGCCGGGTGTGCGGCCGGTCCCAACGACCTCGCCGGCACGGCGTCGGCGGACGGGGACGTCGCCGGCTTCTGGCTGGGGCTGTGGCACGGGTTCATCGCCGTCATCACGTTCGTGATCTCGCTGTTCACCGACTCGGTGAGCGTCTACGAGGTGCACAACAACGGCGGCTGGTACGACTTCGGCTTCGTCCTCGGCCTGATGATCTCGCTCGGTGGTGGCGCGGGCGGCGGCGCGGCGGGACGCAGGCGCGGCTGAGCCGGCGCCGACACCTCGGGCCCGCTCCTGCGAGTGGAACGAAACTGCCGTGATCCGGGCCCGAGTGGAACGGAACGGGAGCACAACGTTCCACTCGGGGGGAGGGTGCCGACCGACTCGACCGGCGACTGGACGGGTCCTCCGTGTCGCCCGGCGGCGTCGGTACGCTGACCCCGCCACCAGACCCTCCAGCACAGGAGCCTTCCGTGGGACGCGTCGTCGTCGAAGTCATGCCCAAGCCCGAGATCCTCGACCCGCAGGGCAAGGCGGTCGCCGCAGCGCTGCCGCGGCTCGGCTTCCACGGGTTCACCGGCGTCCGCCAGGGCAAGCGGTTCGAGCTCGAGGTCGACGGCGCAGTGACGCCCGAGGTCCTCGAGCAGGTCCGCCAGGCCGCGGCCACGCTGCTGTCGAACCCGGTGATCGAGGACGTGGTCTCCGTCGTGGAGGCGGGGGCCGTGGAGGCGCAGGCGTGAGCCCGCGCATCGGCGTCGTCACCTTCCCCGGCAGCCTGGACGACCGGGACGCCGCCCGTGCGGTCCGCCTCGCGGGCGCCGAGGCGGTCGCGCTCTGGCACGCCGACGCCGACCTGCACGGTGTCGACGCCGTCGTCCTGCCCGGGGGGTTCTCCTACGGCGACTACCTGCGCGCGGGGGCCATCAGCCGGTTCGCGCCCGTCATGGAGCGCCTGGTCGACGCCGCGCGCGGCGGCCTGCCGGTGCTCGGCATCTGCAACGGCTTCCAGATCCTCTGCGAGGCGCACCTGCTGCCCGGCGCGATGATCAAGAACGACCACCGCACGTTCGTCTGCCGCGAGCAGGTGCTCTCGGTCGAGAACACGCACACCGCGTGGACGCGCGAGTACGCCCAGGGCGAGCGGATCACCATCCCGCTGAAGAACCAGGACGGCCAGTTCGTCGCCGACGAGCGCACCCTCGACGAGCTCGAGGCCGAGGGACGGGTGGTGTTCCGCTACCAGGACCAGAACCCCAACGGCTCGCGTCGCGACATCGCCGGCATCACGAACGCGGCGGGCAACGTCGTCGGGCTGATGCCGCACCCGGAGCACGCCGTGGAGCCGGGCTTCGGCCCCGACTCCGCCGACGGCCCTCGTCGTGGGACCGACGGGCTGCGGTTCTTCACGTCCGTCCTCGCCTCGCTCGTCGCCTGAGGCTCCTCGCCGCATGGGGGCTCCGCGATCCGAGGGCGGCCTGCCGCCCGGGGTGACGCTCGCCGTCGCCGACTGGGACGACGAGGGCCTCGCGCGGATGCGCGCCGAGCAGCAGGCCGAGCTCGCCGCCATGTACGACGGCCAGGGCGACATGGAGACGGCCCTGCCGCCCGAGGAGATGCTCGCCACGGTGACGGTCAGCGTCGACGGTGACGTGGTCGCGTGCGGGTCGCTGCGGGACGCCCATCGGTACGGGGACAGGTACGGCGAGCTCAAGCGCATGTACGTCCGCCCCGGTCACCGGGGTCGCGGGTACTCCAGGCTCGTCCTCGGGCGGCTCGAGCGGATCGCCGCCGAGAACGGCCTGCACCGGATCATCCTGGAGACGGGCATGCGTCAGGTCGAGGCGATCGGGCTCTACCGGTCCGAGGGCTACCGCCGGATCCCCTGCTACGGGCCGTACGACGAGGCCACCCTGTCGGTCTGCTACGCGCGGTGGCTCGTCCCCGACGCGGCGACGCGCGTCCTCGTCGTGAACGGCACGGTCGGCGCGGGCAAGACCACCGTCGCGGAGGTCGTCGCCGACCTGCTGCGCGAGCGCGGCGTGCCCTACGCGTGGATCGACGTCGACGCCCTGCGCCGCGCCTACCCGACGGCCGACGACGACCCCTTCGGCCAGGCCGTCGCGCTCGACCACCTCGAGGCCATGGCGGGTGTCCTCCGCCGGCGCGGGTACCGGCACGTGGTCCTCGCCGAGGTGGTCGAGCGCGCGGGCGACCGCGAGCTCTACGAGCGGGCCTTCGACGGCGGCGAGCTCGCCGTCGTCCGGCTCGACGCCTCCGAGGCGACGCGCCTGACCCGGCTGGCCGCGCGCGAGCGCGACCCCTGGCGCGAGTGGCACCTCGCGCGGACCGTCGAGCTGGCGGCGATCCTCGAGGCCGCGGGAGCCGACGACGCGGTCGTCGCCAACGACGGGGACCGGCCGCTGCGCGACGTGGCCGCGGACGTGCTCGCGGCCGCCGGCTGGAGCTAGGAGGCCGCGGTGGAGCACGACCTCACCCTCACCGGGCACGGCGTCCGGCTCGTCCCGGTCGGCCCGGAGCACGCGTCCGCGCTGTTCGCGCTCGTCGACCCCGGCCTCTGGGCGGGCATGGTGACGCCGCCGCCCGCCTCGGCGGCCGTCGTCGCTGACTCGATCGAGGCCGCCCGGAGCGCGCCGGGCCGGTACGCGTTCGCGGTGCTCGACGACGCGACGGGCGAGGTGCGCGGCCAGACGTCCTTCTACGACGTCGTGCCCGAGCAAGAGCGGTGCGAGATCGGGCACACCTTCTACGGCCGGGCCTGGTGGGGCGGGCGCACCAACCCTGCCGCCAAGCTGCTGCTCCTGGGGCACGCGTTCGAGACCTGGGGCATGTACCGCGTCGCGCTGCGGGCCGACGCGCGGAACACGCGCTCGATCGGGGCGATCACGCGCCTGGGCGCCGTCCCCGAGGGCGTGCTGCGCGGGCACCGGATCGCGGCCGACGGCACGCGCGGCGACACGGCCTACTTCTCGATCCTGCGCGAGGAGTGGCCCGCGATTCGGGCCGGGCTCCTCTCGCGCCTCGGCTGACCGGCCGGCTCGGTCAGCCGGCGGGCCCGGTGACCGGTGCCGGCTCGCTCAGCCGGCCAGGCGGACCGAGCCGTCGTCGTCGACCAGCAGCGCGGGGTTGAAGGCGACCTCCCACGGGGTGCCCGCCGGGTCGGCGAAGTACCCGTGGTAGCCGCCCCAGGCGGCCCGCTGCGCGGGCTTGACCAGCGTCGCGCCGGCCGCGACGGCGCCGGCGAGCACCGCGTCCACCTCGGCCTCGGACGCGACGTTGTGCGCGAGGGTCACGTTGCCGACCGCCGGCGCGGCCGCGCGGCCGTCGCCGATGTCCTCGGCGAGCTCGGCGGCGTCGAACAGGGACAGCAGGACGCCGGGCGCGACCTGGATGAAAGTGACCTGCCCGGCGACGTCGAGCACCGGCGTCCAGCCCAGGCCGTCGAGGTAGAAGTGTCGCGCCGCGTCGATGTCCGGGACGCCGAGGGTGATCAGGCTGAGCCGCTGTTCCATGGTCGGGAACGCTAGGTCCGACCTCCGACACGGGGCCGGGTCGGCGACCCACCCGCGCGCCGACCTCTCCGCGGCCGTCGTCCGGCGCTCGCGATCACCGGACCACGATCCCGAGCTGGGCGGCCAAGGAGGGCGCGAGCGCCATGAGCTGCTCCTCGCTGATGGTGGCGCCCGCGAGCCCGGGCAGTCCGTCGATCTCGGACATGTCCGCCCCGCGCAGGTCGACGTCGGTCAGGCGCGCACCCGTGACGTCGAGCCGCCGCACCCGGCTGTCGGTGACGGTGAGGTCCCGGACGGTCGCCCCGGCGAGGTCGAGGTCGTCCACGGTCGCCCCGACCAGGCTTAGCTCCCGGATCTTCGCGCCGCGGAGGTTGAGGTAGTCGATCTTGCCGCCGGTGATCGTGACGCGCAGGAGCGCTCCGCCGTAGGCCCGCACGCCGCCGAGTCGGCAGTCGGTCATGGCCACGTCCCGCCACTCGACGTCGGGGGCCTCGAGGACGTCGGCCCGCACCTCCACGAACGACGTGTCGACGACGTGCGCGTGGTCCAGTCGCACGCCGTCGAGGACGCAGTGGTGCAGGGCGCAGTCGAGGAAGCGGGCGTCCCGCGCGTCCTGGCCGGTGAGGTCCAGCCCGTCGAGCTCGAGCCCGTCGTAGTCGCCCTCGCGCTCCAGCGGTCCGGTGTAGGGGTCCACGCCCCCACCCTGGCACGGGGGCCCGACGCGCGGCGGGCGCCTACCGGCCGAGGTCGTCGCCCAGGCGGGAGAGCACGCCGACCGCGCCGTCGGCGTAGGGCGCGATCCACCTGTCGTGCACGGTGCGGATGGGCAGCACGTCGAGGTGGTTCCAGCGTTCCCGTCCCTCCCGGCGGGCCACGACGACGCCGGCGCGCTCGAGCACGCCGAGGTGCTGCATGGTCGTGCACCGGTCGAGCTCCGGGAACGCGTCGCAGAGGTCGCCGGTCGTCCGGGGGCCGTCGCGCAGCAGGTCGACGATGCGCCGCCGCGTCCGGTGACCGAGCGCCTTGAGCACGCGGTCGAACGCGTCCTCGTCGGCGTCGGCGGCGGGCGGAGCGGCCGGGGTCATCGGCCCCTCCCCTTGCGGTCGAACATGTTATGAGTCTATAACATGAGACACCCAGTCAGGCACGACGCGACACGAGGAGCTCCGATGGCGCCACGGTTCGAGGTCGCCGGCCGCATCGCGCGGCCGGTGCACGAGGTGTTCGAGGCGGTCGCCGACCCCGGCACCCTGTCCCGCTACTTCACGACCGGCGGCGCCCAGGGCCGCCTGGAGACCGGGGCCACGGTGCAGTGGGACTTCGCCGACGCCCCGGGCGCGTTCCCGGTGCACGTCGTCGAGGTGGTCCCGGACGCGCGCATCGTGTTCCGCTGGGACGGCGCGGACGACGGCGGCCCGGCGTACGAGACGACCGTCACCATGACGTTCGAGCCGCTCGACGACGGCCGGACGCTCGTGCGGATCGCCGAGGAGGGGTGGCGGGACAGCGAGGCGGGCTGGACGTCGTCGTACGGCAACTGCGAGGGGTGGACGCACATGCTCTGCGCGATGAAGGCCTGGGTCGAGCACGGCCTGAACCTGCGCGAGGGCTTCTACGTCTGACGCGCCCCCGGACGGGCGCCCGCTGGCCCTCGCCTCCGAGGAGTCAGGGCAGCGGGCGGACCGTCCCCGTCAGGTGCGGCTTGCGGGACCAGGCGGCGAACGCGAGGCCGCCGTCGGCGCCGTCCGGCGTCACGCTGACCGACACCGTGGCCGGCAGCAGGACGGGCGTCGCGAACTCCACGTCCCACGCGTAGGCGTCGCCGCGCGCGGCCGCGCCGACGTCGGCCAGCGCCTTCGCCGCCGTGAGCATGCCGTGCGCGATCGGCCGCGCGAACCCGAACGCACGCGCCGCGACCCGGGACGTGTGGATCGGGTTGTGGTCCCCGGAGACGGCGGCGTACCGGCGCCCGACGTCGGCCCCCAGCCGCCACAGCCCGGTCGGCTCGGGCGCGTGCCACTCCGGCCGCTCGGCGTCGGCGGGCCGCTCCGCCCCCGGGATGCGGACCCCTCGCGCGAGGTACGTGGACACACCGCGCCACACGACCTCGCCGTCGGCTGCGAGCTCGGTCACGAAGTCCACGGCGGTCCCGCGCCGGTGCGGGACGAGGTTCTCGACGTGCAGGCGCCCGTCCAGGACCTCGTCGACCCCGACGGCGCGACGCAGCTCGATGCGGTTCGCGACGTGCACCATGCCGAGCGCGGGCAGCGGGAAGTCGGGGCGCGCCATCATCGCCGTCCCGAGCGGGAACCCGAGCGTGTGCAGGTACCCGGCGGGCAGGACGTCGCGCACCTCCTCCCCGACGAGCCGGGCGTACGCCACCACCGCGTCCGCGTCCGCGCGGATGCCGCGGCTCACGAGGACGACGTCGGGCAGGCTGCCCGCGACCTTCCCCCGGCCGGAGGCCGCCCGCCCGATCCCGCGCGCGAGCACCGCCGTGCTCGTCGTCGGCCGTGTGACCTCGACGGTCTCCCGTGGCGCACGGCCCGGGCGGGTCTGCGCCCCGCTCATGCGCCCACCATGTTCTGGCCGCAGACCCGCAGCACCTCGCCGTTCACGCCGCCCGCCTGCGGCGACGCGAGGAAGGCGATGGCCTCCGCGACGTCGACCGGCAGGCCGCCCTGCTGCAGCGAGGACAGCCGCCGCGCGACCTGCCTGGTCAGCGGCGGGATCTTCGCGGTCATGTCGGTCTCGATGAACCCGGGCGCGACCGCGTTGATCGTGCCGCCCGCCTCCGCGAGCCGCCCGGACCACGCCTGGACCATCCCGATGACCCCGGCCTTCGACGCCCCGTAGTTGGTCTGGCCGCGGTTGCCCGCGATGCCGCTGGTGGACGCGACGCCGACGACGCGCGGCGCCTCGCCGAGCCCGCCCGCCTCGAGCAGGGCATCGGTGATCCGCAGCGGAGCGAGCACGTTGACGCCGAGCACCGGGTCCCACCGGTCCGGGCCCATGTTCGCGAGCAGCTTGTCCTTGGTGATGCCGGCGTTGTGCACGACGACGTCGAGCCGGCCGTGCCGGGACCGCGCGTGCGCGAGGAGGCGGGCGGCGGCGTCGTCGGCGGTCACGTCGAGCTGGAGCGCCGAGCCGCGGATCTCGTTGGCGACCTTGGCCAGCGCGTCGCCGGCCGCGGGGACGTCGACCGCGACGACCGTCGCACCGTCGCGTGCGAGCGTCCGGGCGATGGCCGCGCCGATGC
>JAEZZV010000142.1 GCA_023418375.1 Actinomycetes bacterium
GTGCGGTGGGGCCGGCTGCGCGACGTCGGGCACGCGCTGGGCGACCGCGACGCGGACCTCGCGACGACGGCCGTCGCGCTCGCCGAGTGGCACGCCCGGCACCCGCGCTGCACGCGGTGCGGCGCGCCGACCCGCGCTGTGCAGGCCGGATGGGTGCGTCGCTGCCCCGACGACGGGACCGAGGACTACCCGCGCACCGACGCCGCGGTGATCATGGCCGTGACCGACGACGCGGGACGGATCCTGCTCGCGCACGGCGCCCACTGGCCGCCCCACCGGTACTCGACGCTCGCGGGGTTCGTGGAGCCGGGTGAGTCGCTGGAGACGGCGGTCCGCCGCGAGGTGGCCGAGGAGACGGGCGTCGTCGTGGACGAGGTCGCCTACGTGGCGAGCCAGCCGTGGCCGTTCCCGGCCTCGCTCATGCTGGGCTTCCGTGCGCACGCGACGACGACCGAGGTCACGGTCGACGGCCACGAGCTCACCGACGCGCGGTGGTTCACGCGCGAGGAGCTGACGGCGGCGCTGCGGGCCGGCGAGGTGATGCTGCCCATGCGGACGTCGATCGCGCTCGCGCTCATCGAGGAGTGGTTCGGCGGGACGCTGCCGGCGAGCTCGGTGCCGGCGAGCGCCTGAACGTCGGCGGAGTCGGCTCCGCTCAGGCGCCGAGGCGTTCGGTGACCTGGCGGAGGGAGGGGTTCGTCGCGGCGGTCCCGTCGGGGAAGAGCACCGTGGGCACGGTCCGGTTCCCGTCGTTGACCCGCTCGACGAGCTCCGCCGCGTCGGGGTGCGCCTCGACGTCGACCTCGCGGTAGGGCACGCCGGCGTCGTCCATCTGTGCCTTGAGCCGGCGGCAGTAGCCGCACCAGGTGGTCGTGAACATGGTCACGGTGCCCGCAGGGGGCAGGTGGGTGGCGACGTCCGGCGTAGTCATGGGATGACCAGGATAGGCGACGGGCGTCGCCGACGCACGCGCCGACCGGGTGACCGGGTGACCGGGTGACCGGGTGACCGGGTCGGGTGTCGGCAGCGGCTGGGAGACTGGTCCCGATGTCCGCCCAGCCCCCCGCCGCCGCCCCGCGCCCCGTCTCCTCCGGCCCCGCCGCCGTGGTCCCGCCCGCGGGTTCCGCGGACGCGCTGCTCGAGCACCTCGACCCGGACCAGCGGGAGGTCGCGCTCGCGCTGACCGGCCCGGTGTGCGTGCTCGCCGGCGCCGGCACGGGCAAGACCCGCGCCATCACCCACCGCATCGCCTACGGCGTGCGCACGGGCACCTACCCCGCCTCCAGCGTGCTCGCGGTGACGTTCACGGCGCGCGCGGCGGGCGAGATGCGCACGCGACTGCGCGAGCTCGGCGTCGCGGGCGTGCAGGCGCGGACCTTCCACGCGGCCGCCCTGCGCCAGCTGTCGTACTTCTGGCCGCAGGTGGTCGGCGGCGCGCCGCCGCGGATCCTCGAGCACAAGGCGCCTGCGGTCGCCGAGGCGGCCCGCGCCCTCGGCATGTCCGTGGACCGCCTCACGGTGCGCGACCTGGCCTCGGAGATCGAGTGGTCCAAGGTGTCGCTCGTCCCGGCCGACGACTACGTGCGCGCCGCGACGGCGACCGACCGCCCCGCCCCGGCGGGCTTCGACCGGTCCACGGTCGCGCGCCTGATCGCCGCGTACGAGGAGGTCAAGGACGCGCAGGGGTTCGTCGACTTCGAGGACGTCCTGGTCATGCTCGGGCACATGCTCGAGAGCCGCCGCGACGTCGCCGAGCAGGTCCGCTCGCAGTACCGGCACTTCGTCGTCGACGAGTACCAGGACGTCTCGCCCGCGCAGCAGTACCTGCTCGACCAGTGGCTGGGCGGCCGGCACGAGCTGTGCGTCGTCGGCGACCCGAACCAGACGATCTACTCGTTCACCGGCGCGACCCCGCACCACCTGCTGACCTTCTCGGCCAAGCACCCGGGCGCCACGGTCGTCCGGCTGGTGCGCGACTACCGCTCCACGCCCCAGGTCGTCGACCTTGCCAACCGGGTGCGCGCGGGCGGTCGCGGTCGGCGCACCGACGGCGTCGAGCTCGTCGCGCAGCGCCCGGCGGGCCCACCGGTCGGCTTCACCACCTACGACGACGACGAGACCGAGGCGGCCGGCGTCGCCGCGCGCGTCGGGCGGCTCATCGCCGCGGGGACCCCGGCGTCCGAGGTCGCGGTGCTGTACCGGACGAACGCCCAGTCGGAGGCGTTCGAGCAGGCCCTGGCCGACGCCGGCATCGGGTACCTCGTGCGCGGCGGTGAGCGGTTCTTCCAGCGCAAGGAGGTCCGCGACGCGCTCGTGCTGCTGCGGGGGGCGGCGCGGTCGATGGCCGACGTGCCGCTCGCCGACGCGGTCCGTGACGTCCTCGCGGGCGCGGGCTGGAGCCCCGAGGCACCCGCCGCGCGGGGTGCCGTGCGCGAGCGCTGGGACTCGCTCCAGGCGGTGGTCGGGCTCGCCGACGACCTCGCGCGCGACCCCGCGGCCACGCTCGCGACCCTCGTGGCGGAGCTCGACGAGCGCGCCGCCGCCCAGCACGCCCCGGCCGTCGACGGCGTCACGCTCGCCTCGTTGCACGCCGCCAAGGGGCTCGAGTGGGACGCGGTCTTCCTGGTCGGGCTGAGCGAGGGGCTGATGCCGATCTCGCTCGCGGAGACCGACGCGGCGATCGCGGAGGAGCGCCGCCTCCTGTACGTGGGCGTCACGCGCGCACGCGAGGCGCTCGAGCTGAGCTTCGCCCGCTCGCGCACCCCGGGGGGCCGCGGCACGCGTCGGCGCACGCGGTTCCTCGACGGCATCTGGCCCGACGACGGCGGCGCGGGCCGGCGGCGGACGGCCGGGTCCCGCGCACCTGTGGCCCGGCAGGCGGTGCTCGCCGGTGCGCACGACGCGGTGCTGTTCGAGGCGCTGCGCGAGTGGCGCGCCCAGGTCGCGACGGCCGTCGACCGCCCGGCCTACACGGTGCTCCCGGACACGGCGCTCGCCGGCATCGCCGAGGTGAGGCCCCGCTCGGTGCCCGAGCTCGCGCGGATCAAGGGGATCGGTCAGGCGAAGACCGACCAGTTCGGGGCGACGCTGCTCGCCCTCGTCGCCGAGCACGTCTCCCGGGCGCCCGCGCCCTGACGGAGCGTGTCGGAGGTCGGTGGAACGCTCGATCGTGGTCGCGCACCCACTGCTTCACATCATCTTCACGATCGGCGGAGAAGTTCCTTCGGTAATTCGGTTGTGCGGCCTTCGGACGCCGTCCTAGGGTGCAGTGTCCCCACAGCGGGTGTGAGCCAAACCACACGCCCGGACGGAGAGAGGAGGTGGGCGACGCAATGATCACGATCACTCGTGGCGGCTACGCAGGCATGACTGCGCGCTGCGCTGCGCATGTGACCGCGGCTAACGCTGCCCAGCTCCAGGGGACGGGTCTGCCCATCGGCGCTACCTCGATCGATTCCTTCGGTCCGGTGTCGCGCCTTCGTGGGAAGGGCCTCACCGCCGAGCACGACTCCGCACCACCGGTCTAGAAGACCAGCCCTAGAGGCCGCGGAGTCCACCTCGGGACCCCGCGGCCTTCGTCTTTTCCGGCCAGAACGGCCGATCGACGAGAGCCGAGCAGTCCCGGCATCGCAACGATCGGAACGGAAAGACCAGGGAGGACGTCGTGCGGCTCACCACGCTGCTCGATTCACTGAACGAGGGCTCGACCGGCTCTCTACCCATGCGGTCGGACATCCAGCTCGGCCAGGACGGCCTGACCGAGGCTGAGCGGTTCGACCGGCTGGTCGCCACGCTCATCCCGTGCCGGGAGTACGACGCGGAGCTGTGGTTCGCGGAGTCCACCGCCGAGGTGGAGCTCGCGAAGTCGCTCTGCGCCGAGTGCCCGGTCCGCGAGGGCTGCCTCGCGGGCGCCGTCGAGCGCCGGGAGCCCTGGGGTGTCTGGGGTGGAGAGGTCTTCGTCGGGGGCGTCGTGGTCCCGCGCAAGCGGGGTCGCGGGCGGCCGCGCAAGGACGAGAGCTCGGCAGCCTGAACCATCCGTCGGGGGGTGGACGACTACCCGCCGGCCTGAGACGTCGTCTTGCTCGGACGACACCGACGACGGCGCTCCGCACGACGCGGGGCGCCGTCGTCATGTCCGGCGCGCGCCGGCGCGAGGGCGACGGTCAGGCCGGCAGCCCGGAGCAGCCGCACGCCGGGTGGGTCGACCACCGCATGACCCGGGGGACGGCGTCGGGCAGGGTGACCTCGAGGGTCGCGGCCTGGACG
>JAEZZV010000175.1 GCA_023418375.1 Actinomycetes bacterium
CGCGGCGGTCAGCGTCGTCTTGCCGTGGTCGACGTGACCGATCGTCCCGATGTTCACGTGCGGCTTGGTCCGCTCGAACTTGGCCTTAGCCACGGGTGTCCTCCTCGGACTCGGGTAGTTGTCGCATTCTTGCAGGTGCCGGGTGACCCCTGCGGGGCGTGCGGGTCGCTACAGGTTGAGTGGTGAGTGGTACTGCTGGTTCGACCTGTGGGACTACTCGCCCCGGGTCTTCTTGATGATCTCCTCGGCGACGTTCCGAGGAACCTCCGCGTAGCTGTCGAACTGCATCGAGTACACCGCGCGGCCCTGCGTCTTGGAACGCAGGTCGCCGACGTACCCGAACATCTCGGAGAGCGGCACGTGGGCCCGGATGACCTTCACGCCCGTCGCGTCCTCCATCGACTGGATCATGCCGCGGCGCGAGTTGAGGTCACCGATGACGTCGCCCATGTAGTCCTCGGGCGTGCGGACCTCGACCGCCATGATCGGCTCGAGGAGCGCGGGGTCCGCCTTGCGGACCGCCTCCTTGAGGACCATGGAGCCGGCGATCTTGAACGCCATCTCGGACGAGTCGACCTCGTGGTACTGGCCGTCGAGCAGGGTGGCCTTGATACCGACGAGCGGGAACCCGGCGAGCACGCCCAGCTCCATCGCCGACTGGATGCCCGCGTCCACGCTGGGGATGTACTCCCGCGGGATGCGGCCACCCGTGACGGCGTTGACGAACTCGTAGAGCTCGCCGCCCGAGGCCTCGAGGGGCTCGAAGGTCATCTGCACCTTCGCGTACTGGCCAGAGCCACCCGTCTGCTTCTTGTGGGTGTAGTCGACCTTCTCCACCTTGCGGCGGATGGTCTCGCGGTAGGCGACCTGCGGCTTGCCGACGTTCGCCTCGACCTTGAACTCGCGCCGCATGCGGTCGACGAGGATGTCGAGGTGGAGCTCGCCCATACCGCCGATGACGGTCTGGCCGGTCTCCTCGTCGAGCTTCACGCGGAAGGTCGGGTCCTCCTCGGCGAGCTTCTGGATGGCGACCGAGAGCTTCTCCTGGTCACCCTTCGTCTTCGGCTCGATGGCCACGTCGATGACGGGCTCCGGGAAGGTCATGGACTCCAGCACCACCGGCTTCGTCGGGTCGCACAGGGTGTCACCCGTGGTGACGTCCTTGAGCCCGATGAACGCGTAGATGTGGCCGGCGGTCGCCTCCTCGACGGGGTTCTCCTTGTTGGAGTGCATCTGGAAGAGCTTCCCGATGCGCTCCTTCTTGTTCTTCGTGGAGTTGAGGACCTGCGCGCCCGTCGGGACCTTGCCCGAGTACACGCGGACGTAGGTCAGCTTGCCGAAGAACGGGTGCGCCGCGACCTTGAAGGCCAGCGCGGAGAACGGCTCGCTCGCCGACGCCTCCCGGGTGACCGACGTCTCGGTGTCGTTCATGGCGTGGCCCTCGACGGCCGGCACGTCGACGGGCGACGGCAGGTAGTCGATGACCGCGTCGAGCATGGGCTGCACGCCCTTGTTCTTGAACGCCGAGCCGCACAGCACGGGGTAGGCCTCGCCGGAGATCGTGAGCTTGCGGATGCCGCCCTTGATCTCCTCCGGCGTGAGCTCCTCGCCACCGAGGTACTTCTCCAGCAGCTCCTCGTCGGTCTCGGCGACCGCCTCGATGAGCTGGTTGCGGTACTCCTCGGCCTTCTCGACGAGGTCGGCCGGGATCTCCTCGATGGTGTAGTCCTCACCCTTCTGGACCTCGCCACGCCACGTGAGCGCGCGCCGGTAGATGAGGTCCACGACGCCGATGAACGACGACTCGGAGCCGATCGGGATCTGCAGCGGGAGCGGCTTCGCCTTGAGGCGGTTCACGATCGTGTCGACCGTGAAGTAGAAGTCCGCGCCGAGCTTGTCCATCTTGTTGACGAAGCAGATGCGGGGGACGTTGTACTTGTCCGCCTGCCGCCACACCGTCTCGGACTGGGGCTCGACGCCCTCCTTGCCGTCGAAGACCGCGACCGCGCCGTCGAGCACGCGCAGGCTCCGCTCCACCTCGACCGTGAAGTCCACGTGACCCGGGGTGTCGATGATGTTGATCTGGTTGCCCTGCCAGTAGCAGGTCGTCGCGGCCGACGTGATGGTGATGCCGCGCTCCTGCTCCTGCTCCATCCAGTCCATCGTCGACGCACCGTCGTGCGTCTCACCGATCTTGTAGTTGACGCCCGTGTAGAACAGGATGCGCTCGGTCGTCGTCGTCTTGCCGGCATCGATGTGGGCCATGATGCCGATGTTGCGGACCTTCTTGAGGTCGGTGAGCACGTCCAGTGCCACGTGGTAGCCCTTCTGGGTGTCGGGTGGAGCCGGTCAGGAGCGCGGCGCCGGGATCACCAGCGGTAGTGCGCGAACGCCCGGTTCGACTCGGCCATCTTGTGCATGTCCTCGCGACGCTTCACAGCGGCGCCGAGGCCGTTGCTCGCGTCGAGGAGCTCGTTCATGAGCCGCTCGGTCATCGTCTTCTCACGACGCGCGCGGGAGAAGTCGACGAGCCAGCGGAGCGCCAGCGTGGTCGCCCGGACGGGACGGACCTCGACGGGCACCTGGTAGGTGGCACCGCCGACGCGGCGGGAGCGGACCTCGAGCGCGGGACGCACGTTGTCGAGCGCGCGCTTGAGGATGACGACGGGGTCGGTGCCGGTCTTCTCGCGGGCGCCCTCGAGGGCGCCGTAGACGATCGCCTCGGCGACCGAGCGCTTGCCGTCGAGCAGCACCTTGTTGATGAGCTGCGTGACCAGCGGGGAACCGTAGACCGGGTCAGTGATGAGCGGCCGCTTCGGGGCCGGGCCCTTGCGAGGCATCAGCTCTTCTCCTTCTTGGCGCCGTAGCGGCTGCGGGCCTGCTTGCGGTTCTTCACACCCTGCGTGTCGAGAGCGCCGCGGACGATCTTGTACCGAACGCCCGGCAGGTCCTTCACACGGCCGCCACGCACGAGCACGATCGAGTGCTCCTGCAGGTTGTGGCCGACGCCCGGGATGTAGGCCGTGACCTCGATCTGGCTCGAGAGCTTCACGCGCGCCACCTTGCGGAGCGCGGAGTTCGGCTTCTTCGGGGTGGTGGTGTAGACGCGGGTGCACACACCGCGCCGCTGCGGGCTGCCCTTCAGGGCGGGTGTCTTCGATGACACCGACTTGGAAGCCCGGCCCTTGCGCACGAGCTGCTGGATCGTGGGCACTACGTCTCGCCTTCTGCTGGTCGTATGGTCGGCCGGGTCCTCGACCCGGTCATGAGGCCCGTCACCGGGCCTGGTGCCTTTCGTCCCGCACCGACCCCCGCACCCGGGCGTGTCGTCCCCTCCGGGCGCGGCGCCGACCGCCAGGATGATCTGGTCGGTGGGACCGCGCGGTAGGTGGCTCACCACCCGGCGCCTTCGCCGACCCCTCCCCGTGCGGGGAGACGTCCGACGCGGAGCACGCGCGAGGGCCCGACGGCGCGGGCACAGGGGCTCACGTTACCTGCTGGTCCGAGGGAGCGTCAAAGCGGGTGGGCCTGGCCGGCCCCACGGTGTCCACCTGCGTCAACGCAGGCTCGGCCAGGTCTGTTCCGCGGACGCAGAGAGGGGCTCACCCGCAGGTGAGCCCCTCTCGTGCGCACGCGTCCCGACCAGTCCTCGCAGGGGAGGCGCGGGGGGGCGTCGGCGGCCGGTCCCCCGGCCGCCGACGCGCGTTCAGCGGAGGTCGCCGAAGTCGATCTCGTCGAGCGGGATCGCCTCGCCGGAGCCCATGCCGAGCGGCGGGAAGTCGATCTCGTCGTACCCGAAGCTCGGGTAGAGCTCGGCCTTGGCCTCCTCGGTGGGCTCGACCGCGACGTTGCCGTAGCGGGTCAGGCCCGTGCCGGCCGGGATGAGCTTGCCGATGATGACGTTCTCCTTCAGGCCCAGCAGGGGGTCGCTGCGGCCGCTCATCGCGGCCTCCGTGAGCACCCGTGTGGTCTCCTGGAAGGAGGCCGCCGACAGCCACGAGTCCGTCGCGAGCGACGCCTTCGTGATACCCATCAGCTCCGGACGGCCCGACGCCGGCTGCGTCCCCTCGGCGATCGCCGCGCGGTTCGCGTCCTCGAACCGGCCACGCTCGGCCAGCTCGCCCGGCAGCAGGTCCGTGTCACCCGAGTCGAGCACGGTCACGCGCCGCAGCATCTGCCGCACGATGACCTCGATGTGCTTGTCGTGGATGTCCACGCCCTGGCTGGAGTAGGCCTCCTGGACCTCGTCCACCAGGTGCTTCTGCGCCGCGCGCGGGCCCAGGATGCGCAGGACCTTCTTCGGGTCCACCTTGCCCTGGACCAGCTGCGTGCCGACCTCGACGTGCTGGCCGTCCGTGACGAGCAGGCGCGAGCGCTTGCTGATCGGGTAGGCGATCTCCTCCGAGCCGTCGTCCGGCGTGAGGACGATCCGGCGCGTCCGCTCGCTGTCGTCGACCACCACGCGGCCCGAGAACTCCGCGATCGGCGCCTCACCCTTGGGGGTGCGGGCCTCGAAGAGCTCCTGGACGCGGGGCAGACCCTGCGTGATGTCCTCCGCGGAGGCGACACCACCGGTGTGGAAGGTCCGCATCGTCAGCTGCGTGCCAGGCTCACCGATCGACTGGGCGGCGATGATGCCGACCGCCTCGCCGATGTCGACGAGCTTGCCGGTGGCCAGCGAGCGGCCGTAGCACTTGGCGCACGTGCCGACGCGCGACTCGCACGTCAGCACCGAGCGGATCTTGACCTCGGTCACCCCGGCGGCCACGACCCGGTCGATGATGACGTCGCCGACGTCCTCGCCCGCCTCGGCCAGGACCGTCCCGTCGGGCCCGACGACGTCCGTCGCCAGGGTCCGCGCGTACACGCTGGTCTCGACACGGTCGTGCCGGCGGACCTTGCCGTCCGGCCCGGTGGTCGCGACGGGCAGCGTGAGGCCGCGCTCGGTCCCGCAGTCGTCCTCGCGGACGATGACGTCCTGCGAGACGTCGACGAGCCGCCGCGTGAGGTAGCCCGAGTCGGCGGTCCGCAGAGCGGTGTCCGCCAGACCCTTGCGGGCGCCGTGGCTGGCGATGAAGTACTCCAGCACCGACAGGCCCTCGCGGTAGTTCGACTTGATCGGCCGCGGGATGATCTCGCCCTTCGGGTTGGCCACGAGGCCGCGCATGCCCGCGATCTGGCGAACCTGCATCCAGTTGCCTCGGGCGCCCGAGCTGACCATGCGGAACAGCGGGTTGCCGGTCGGGAAGGACTCCTGCATCGACTTGGCGACGACGTCCGTGGCCTGCGTCCACACCTCGATGAGCTCCTGGCGGCGCTCGTCGTCGGTGATCAGACCCTTGTCGTACTGCGACTGGATCTTCGCGGCGCGGCCCTCGTACTCCTCGAGGATCGTCGCCTTGGTGTCCGGCGTCGCCACGTCACCGATGGAGATGCTCAGGCCGGACACGGTCGCCCAGTGGAAGCCGCCGTCCTTGAGCGCGTCCAGGCTCGCCGCGACCTCGACCTTCGGGTACCGCTCGGCGAGGTCGTTGACGATCGCCGACAGCCGCTTCTTGTCGACGACGCCGTTGACGTACGGGTAGTCGACCGGCAGGAGCTCGTTGAAGAGCGCACGGCCGAGCGTCGTCGACATGAGCAGCGTGTCGCCGGGCTCGTAGCCCTCCGGCACCTCGAAGCCCTCGGGCAGGACGACGTCCGACATCCGCAGCGTGATCACGGCGTTGAGGTCCAGGGTGCCCTGGTCGTACGCCATGATCGCCTCGGCGACCGAGCCGAACGCGCGGCCGGCGCCGACGGCGTCGTCCTTGTCCGCGGTCAGGTGGTACAGGCCGATGATCATGTCCTGCGAGGGCATGGTCACCGGACGGCCGTCCGACGGCTTGAGGATGTTGTTGCTCGAGAGCATGAGGATGCGGGCCTCGGCCTGCGCCTCCGCGCTCAGGGGCAGGTG
>JAEZZV010000180.1 GCA_023418375.1 Actinomycetes bacterium
CCTCACGCGCGTCACCACGCGTGTCAAGGACGCCGAGGCGCAGGGCTACACCTACGACGCCGCGGACGCCTCCTTCGAGCTGCTGCTGCGCGAGGAGCTCGACGGGGCCCGGCCGTCGTTCTTCTGCACGGAGTCCTGGCGGGTGTTCGTCGAGACGACGCCCGGCAAGCCGTCCGAGGCGAACGCGGAGGCGACGGTGAAGATGCACGTCGGCGGCTCGCGGATGCTCGCGACCGCCGAGGGCAACGGCCCCGTCAACGCTCTCGACGCGGCGCTGCGCAAGGCCGTCGCGCCGACGTACCCGGAGATCGACCGGTTCGAGCTCATCGACTTCAAGGTGCGCATCCTCGACACCGAGCAGGGCACGGACGCGGTCACGCGCGTCCTCGTGGAGACCATGGACACCGGTGCCGAGGCGACCTGGATGACCGTCGGCGTCGGGCCGAACATCATCGAGGCGTCGTGGGAGGCGCTCGTCGACTCGATCGTCTACGGCCTGCTGCGCGCCGGCGTGCCCAACCGTTCCGAGACGCCCGACGGCATCGCGACCGACTGCGACTAGCCTCGCCGCGGACCCTGGACCCGCTCCGGCGGGCAGACCTGAGAGGACGTCATGCCTGAGCTCCGATCCCGCACCGTCACCCACGGCCGCAACATGGCGGGCGCGCGAGCGCTCCTGCGCGCGGCCGGCGTGGACGCGGGGGACTTCGGCAAGCCGATCGTCGCCGTCGCGAACTCGTTCACCGAGTTCGTGCCGGGCCACACCCACCTGCAGCCGGTCGGGCGCATCGTGTCCGACGCGATCAAGGCCGCCGGCGGTGTGCCGCGCGAGTTCAACACGATCGCCGTCGACGACGGCATCGCCATGGGCCATGGCGGCATGCTCTACTCGCTGCCGAGCCGCGACCTCATCGCGGACTCGGTGGAGTACATGGTCAACGCACACTGCGCCGACGTCCTCGTGTGCATCTCCAACTGCGACAAGATCACCCCCGGCATGCTGATGGCCGCGATGCGGCTGAACATCCCGACGGTGTTCGTCTCCGGTGGTCCGATGGAGTCCGGGCGGGCAACGCTCGTCGACGGCACGGTGCGCACGCTCGACCTCATCGACGCCATCAGCGAGTCGGTCAACGACACGGTCTCGGACGAGGACCTGCGTCGCATCGAGGAGACCGCCTGCCCGACCTGCGGATCGTGCTCCGGCATGTTCACCGCCAACTCGATGAACTGCCTCACGGAGGCCATCGGGCTGGCGCTGCCGGGCAACGGCTCGGTCCTGGCGACGCACACCGCGCGTCGGGCCCTGTACGAGCACGCCGGTGCGCTCGCCGTCGAGATCGCCGGGCGGTACTACGACGGCGACGACGACTCGGTGCTGCCGCGCAGCGTCGCGAGCCGCTCCGCCTTCGAGAACGCGATGGCGCTCGATGTCGCGATGGGCGGCTCGACGAACACGATCCTGCACCTGCTCGCGGTCGCCCGCGAGGCGGGCGTGGACTTCGGTCTCGACGAGATCGACGCCGTCTCGCGCCGCGTGCCGTGCCTGGCGAAGGTCGCCCCGAACGTCGCGCACGGGCGCACGTACTACATGGAGGACGTGCACCGCGCCGGCGGCATCCCCGCGATCCTCGGCGAGCTGCACCGCGCCGGGTTGCTGCGCGAGGACGTGCACGCGATCCACGCACCGTCGCTCGAGGGGTGGCTGAAGGAGTGGGACGTCCGCGGCGGCTCGCCGTCGATGGAGGCCGTCGAGCTGTTCCACGCCGCCCCGGGCGGGGTGCGCTCGTCGTCGGCGTTCTCCCAGTCCGAGCGCTGGGCCGAGCTCGACGTCGATGCGGAGCACGGCTGCATCCGTGACGTCGCGCACGCGTACTCCGTCGATGGGGGCCTCGCCGTCCTGCGCGGCAACCTGGCCGTCGACGGCTGCGTCGTGAAGACCGCGGGCGTCGACCCGTCCATCTGGACCTTCGCCGGACCTGCGGTCGTGTGCGAGTCGCAGGAGGAGGCCGTCGAGAAGATCCTCGCCTCCCAGGTGAAGGCCGGCGACGTCGTCGTCATTCGCTACGAGGGGCCGCGCGGCGGGCCAGGCATGCAGGAGATGCTCTACCCGACGTCGTTCCTCAAGGGCCGCGGGCTGGGCAAGGTCTGCGCACTGATCACCGACGGGCGCTTCTCGGGTGGCACGTCCGGCCTGTCCATCGGCCACGTCTCGCCCGAGGCGGCCGCGGGCGGGGTCGTCGCACTCGTCGAGGACGGCGACCGGATCGAGATCGACATCCCGGGCCGGCGTATCGAGCTCCTCGTCGACGACGCGGTCCTGGCCGCGCGCCGAGCTGCGCTCGAGGCGGCCGGCGGCTACCGGCCGCAGGCGCGGGACCGCGAGGTGTCGCCGGCTCTGCGGGCCTACGCGGCCATGGCGACGTCGGCCGACAAGGGCGCGGTGCGCGACGTCGACCAGGTGGTCCGCCGCTAGACCGTCCGGCGGCGTCGGGCGCTCAGTCGACCGGGCGCCGCGCGACGACGTGGAACACGTGCCAGTGCTTGGGGCCCGTGTACGCCGTGCCGTCCGCATCCTCCTCGGTCCAGGTGACGATCTCGAGGCCGTCGAAGAGCGCGCGCGCCGCCTCGGCCGTGTGGAAGGTCATCTCCGGGTCCCCGTAGGAGTCGTCGTGCGGCCCGAAGAGCTGGCAGGCGAGCACGGCGCCGGGGCGTAGCGATGCGCGGACGGCGGCCCAGAGCCGGTGGAAGTGCGCGGGCTCGCAGTAGGGCAGCGAGTAGGAGGCGTGCAGGAGATCGGCGTCGGGCAGCACGTCGACGTCCGCATACGCGGTCTGGTGGATGTGCAGCCGCTCGCGGAGCTCGGGCGAGGTGCGCTCGGCGAGCCGCTCGAGTGCGGCCGCCTCGCCGTCGACGGCGTGCACGATCCAGCCCCGCTCGAGCAGGGCGGTGACCTCGACGCCCTCGCCGCAGCCGAGGTCGACGGCCACGGGCGGGCGCTGCCCCCGGTGCGCGGCGTGGTCCGCGTCCTCCCCGTCGCGCTGCGCGACTGCCTCGAGCGCGGCCGTGAGCGAGGCGCGGGGGGCGCGACCGGCCTGGGCGGCGTTGTACTCGTCCCAGCTGACGTCGTGCGGCATGGGCCGAGCGTATCGGCCGGGCGGCAACGGGGTTGCGGCCCCTACCTACCGATAGGTAGGCTCCTGATCATGACCTCAGCACTCATCCACATCCGCGGGCTGCGGAAGACCTACGGGTCGGCCGTGGCCGTCGACGACCTCGACCTGGACGTGCGCGCCGGCGAGATCGTCGGGCTGCTCGGGCCGAACGGCGCGGGCAAGTCCACGACCCTTGAGACCGTGTGCACGCTCCGGCGTCCTACCTCAGGCGAGGTGCGTGTGGCGGGCGTCGACGTCACGGTCGATCCCGCCGCGGTCCGCGCGCGGATCGGCACCGTGCTCCAGGCCGCCGCACTCGACCCTGTGATGACCGGACGGGAGGCGCTGCGCCTCCAGGCGCGTCTGCGCGGCCTGACCGGCGACGCCGTGCGACGTGCCGCCGAGAAGGCGCTCGAGTCCCTCGAGATCGCCGACCGGGGTGATGCGCGGATCGGGACCCTCAGCGGAGGCCAGCGACGGCGTGTCGACCTCGCGGCGGCCGTCGTCGGGGGCGCGGACGTCCTCGTCCTCGACGAGCCCACCACCGGCCTCGACCCGGTCAGCCGGCGCGGGCTCTGGGGGCACCTGCGCCGCCTGGCCGACGCCGGAGCCGCCGTCCTGCTCAGCACGCAGGACCTCCAGGAGGCCGAGGTGCTCGCGGACCGGCTCGTCGTCCTCCGCGCCGGCCGGACGGTCGCCGCGGCCCCGACGGCCGAGCTCACGGCCTCGGTGGGGACGGCGTCGCTCGTCCTGGACC
>JAEZZV010000184.1 GCA_023418375.1 Actinomycetes bacterium
CCGCTGCAGCCGCAACGGATGACGGGTTCTGATACGCCGGACGCAGCCAGCGCACGATGCCTTTCGCCTCTTCTGCCGCGCGCCGCGCATTCAGCGCCACCAGCCGCTGCAGCAGCGTCGCGGCCGCCGCCTGCGGATCGCTGGCAAAAGCAGAAGCAAGATCGCTCCAGCCATAGGCGTCGAGCACCGCCGCATCGAGCTCGTCATGCAGCGTCTTCAGCACCGCAACCAGTCCCTGTTCATGGATGGTCTTTTCCTTCGCGTTCAACGGCTCGCCGCCGCGCAGCTTTTCCAGCACGTTGTACATGCCGGTCAGTGTCAGGCCGGCATGCGCGGCCTGCTGACGCTTGCGGTGCGCGTCGATCTGTTCAGCGAGGTCGGCAATGCGGGCTTCGAGCGCGGGCGTGAGGCCGGTGTCGTCGGAGGGGAAGGGGAAGGTTTCGAAGCAAGTGGTTTTAACGTAAACCGGTCGATCTTCAAGGGTGCTTCCTGCCGTGCTTGCCCATGTCGTGTGTATGCCGCTCGACAAGACTCCAAGACAATAAGCATCAGATAAAGCAATTACGACAAGCTTGTTGTCAGGTAGCACACTCGCATCGAGGAACTGAAATGCGCGATGTTTTGCGGTTTCCACCGTCGCGATGTAACGCGGCAACGCTGATAATGATCTCCGCAGTTCCTTGCGGGGCTCACCGTGCACCCACCAATTGTTCCTGTAACTAGCCCGATTATTCTGATCGCGTTCCGGCTTCACCCGTTCAAGCAGCCACTGGTACACCGCCGGGTAGCGGCTACGAACATCTTCAGACGTCAGGCCGAACATGTCGATCACAAGCACGCCACGCGGCGCATCGGTCAAATCCTTGCCGTTGCGGTAGGCGCGAATATGTTTCTCCAATCCGGCGACAGTGCCAAGGCCGAGTGTTCTGGCTTCTTCCGAGGTGACAATGAATCCTGCGCCGAACAGCTGCACGCCGCGATTGCTGAGTTCCAAATTTGCTTGCAGCGCCTTTGCTCCCGCCACATTGGCACCCACGTTCAAATCTGCATGGATACTGCCGCTACGCTCTTCGACTTCAATCCGAGCCGCGTCGTCCCCAGCCACATACTCTTCGCTCTCCACTTTGAGCAGCTTGCCTTCCAGCGAACCCGCCGCGCCAATCGTCATCGCGATCCGCACCGCTGCGCCATCGCCGCTGTCCACCCACGGATGGTCCGGAATCGCGAACAGCAGCGATAGCGGCGGGTTTGCCGCCAGATGCTGTTCCACCACGCGCCGGTTGAAGGTCTGCCGCAGGCTGTTGGTGGTGATGAGGCCGAAGCGCCGCGCCTGCCCTTTGCGTACCTGCTCGGCCGCGCGCTGCCACCAGTACATGACGAAGTCGGCGGAACTCGGTATCTCGTTCCAGACGCCGCGCAGCGCTTCCACATAGCCATCGCCGAGCGCGGCGCGCATGGTGGCCGCGCCGATGAAGGGTGGATTGCCGACGATGAAATCGGCCTGCGGCCATTGGGTCTTGCGCGGGTTGATGTAGTTCAGTTGCGGCACGCGTGCGGTGTCGTCGGGCACCTGCTCGCCGGTGGCCGGGTGCGTCTTGAAGGTCCTGCCGTCCCAACGGGTGAGCGGCGCGCCGCTGGCATCCAGCGCAGGCTCGGTGCGGTCGTAGGCGAGCACGCCGTCACGGCATTCGATGTTGGCGAAGTCCTTCAAGACCGGCTGCGGCGGCTGCGCATTGCCGCGCGTGCGGAAGTGCCATTGCAGGTAACCGATCCACAGCACCAGTTCGGCGATGGCGGCGGCGCGCGGGTTAAGTTCGATGCCGAGGAACTGGTGCGGATCGACGGTCAGGCCTTCGGCGTCGAGGCGCTGCTGGCTATCGCCGAGCCGGGCGAGCAGGTCCAGCACTTCGCCTTCGAGGCGCTTCATGTGTTCTAGCGTGACGTACAGGAAGTTGCCACTGCCGCAGGCGGGGTCGAGCACGCGCACCTGGGTCAGCATGTGATGGAATCGCTGCACTTCATCACGCGCGGCTTGCAGCTTCGCTTCGCGCTTCTTGCCGTCAAGTTCGTTGGCTTCATTGGCGAGCAGCAGCGCGGCGGCCTGCGCGTCCGACCAGTCGGCGCGCAGCGGTTCGATCACGGCCGGCAGCACCAGCCGCTCGACGTAGGCGCGCGGCGTGTAGTGAGCACCGAGCGCATGCCGCTCGGTCGGGTCGAGCGCGCGTTCGAGCAGGGTGCCGAAGATGGCGGGTTCCACTTCGGTCCAGTTGGCCCTGGCGGCTTCGAGCAGCAGATCGACCTGTTCCTTTTTCAGCGGCAGCACGTCGGGTTGCTTGAACAGCTTGCCGTTGAATTTCAATACGTCCTTGGTGAGCACCGCGGAAAAGCCGCCGCGATCCATGTCCGTCCACAGTGCGCGCAGCATGTGGCCGAGCGTCTGCGGGTCGTCGCGGAAGCGCTGCATCAGATCGACAAAGGGCCCCTTGTCGTCGGAAGTGCGCGGCAGCAGGCCGACGTCCTCGGCGAACATGGTGAACAGGCAGCGCGTCAGGAAACCCGCCACCGCCTGCGCCGGATGGCCATCGGCCTCCAGTGCCTTCGCCACTTCCGCCAGGCGCGCGGCGATATGGCGCGTGACCTTGGCGCTGGCGCGGCTCGGGTCGAGCAGCAGCGGCTCCAGCCAGATCGCGCGCAGCAGCGTGCGCACTTCTTCCCGCGCGAGATCGGCGAGCGTAATGCGGTAGCTCGCCGGGTCGGGAAAGGGCGTGTACGTCGCGCCGCTGCGGGTGAATTCGGAATACACCTCGATGACATTGCCGACATCGACCACCAGCAGGAACGGCGGCCGTCCCTCGCTGGCGGGCAGCGCCCGTGCGTAGCGTTCCGCCTGGGCATGGGCGCGCAGCATCGCATCGTCAAAGCCCTTGCCGGCCGGTTTGTGGAACTTCTTTGCTTCCAGCACGAAGCAGCCGCAGCGATAGCAGTCGATGCGCCCCTGGCTTTCATCGCCGTTGCCATGCCTGAAAACGATCGGCCGCTCGAACATGTAGTTTTGCTCCGGCGTAGGGTGCGGAACATCCACCTGCAGCAGTTCGCACAGTTCGCGCACGAAAGATTGGGCGGTGGAGAGCTCGGATGCCTGCACGCCCTGCCAGCGGGTGATGAAGGCGGCGGCGGGGTCGATGGCAGGGAGCGCGGCGGAGGTCGTCATGGCAGCAGTGGTTCTTGTTATCGATGAGAATCAAGCGCCGCCATCATATCGCCCAATAGTTGCCTTATGGAATATTTTGATGTGACTTCCGGTTAAAAGGCCATCCTCAAGCGAATGAAAATGGCGTTCATCTTCTTATATCGCCTGCGCGAGCTTCACTGCCTGAGTGAACGCCCAATTCTTGACTGGCGAAAGACACCGCACTCTTTATTCCATGCAGTTGATCTGCCCGGAAATGCGCGTTCACCTTGTCGGCGAGCATGAGCGAATCCCTTGAGATACCGCTAGAGCCGCGACATTAACACTTCGATAATCAAAAACACCCAGCGCAGCCAGGAGATGTGCATGAGCCGGATCCCACGAATCTCTTT
>JAEZZV010000136.1 GCA_023418375.1 Actinomycetes bacterium
GCTCCGCGCCCAGCTCGGTCGCCAGCGCGGCGACGGCGTCGCCGTCGAGCGCGTCGACCGGGTGGCAGGTGGCCAGCGCGGCGATGCCCGGGTTGCCGGGGGCCGCGTGCAGCTCCGGCGGGACGGCGTCGGGGCCGGTCGAGCCGGCGCTGCCGGCGAGCGCGGTCACGACGGCGTGCTCACGCGCACCGGACCCGATGACGAGGATCTTCACGGGCGGTCAGCCTAGCGATGCCCGCGGGCCGGCCGGGGCAGCCTCAGCCGAGCAGGTCGTGGCGGACGATCGTCGCGTCGCGGCCGGGGCCCACGCCGATCGCCGACACCCGCGTGCCGCTCATCTCCTCCAGGGCGAGCACGTACCGCTGCGCCGTCGCCGGCAGCTCGTCGAACGTCCGGCAGTGCGAGATGTCCTCCGACCAGCCGTCCAGCTCCTCGTACACCGGCGTGGCGTGGTGGAAGGCGCTCTGGTCGGCGGGCATCTCGTCGTGGCGCACGCCGTCGACGTCGTAGGCGACGCACACTGGCACCTTCTCCAGCCCGGTGAGGACGTCGAGCTTGGTGAGCACGAGGTCGGTGAGCCCGTTGATCCGCGACGAGTACCGCGCGACCACGGCGTCGTACCAGCCGCAGCGGCGCGGCCGACCGGTCGTGACGCCGAACTCGCCGCCGGTCGTGCGCAGCCACTCGCCCGTGTCGTCGTGCAGCTCGGTGGGGAACGGGCCCTCGCCGACGCGCGTCGTGTACGCCTTGATCACACCCACCACGCGGTCGATGCGCGTCGGCCCGATGCCGGACCCGGTGCACGCGCCGCCGGCGGTGGCGTTCGACGACGTCACGAACGGGTACGTCCCGTGGTCGACGTCGAGCATCGTCGCCTGGCCGCCCTCGAACAGGACGTTCTTGCCGGCGTCGAGCGCCGCGTTGAGCACCAGCGGCGTGTCCGCGACCATCGGCCGCAGCCGCTCGGCGAACGACAGCAGGTGCTCGAGGGTCTCCTCCACCGTGATCGCGCGGCGGTTGTAGACCTTCACGAGCAGGTGGTTCTTCTGGTCGAGGGAGCCCTCGATCTTCTGCGCGAGGATCTTCTCGTCGAACAGGTCCTGGATGCGGATGCCCAGGCGGTTGATCTTGTCCGCGTAGGCCGGACCGATGCCGCGGCCGGTCGTGCCGATCCGGCGCTTGCCGAGGAACCGCTCGGTGACCTTGTCGATGGTCTGGTGGTACGGCGCGATGACGTGCGCCGCGGACGAGACGAGGAGCTTGGTGGTGTCCACGCCGCGCGCCTGCACGGCGTCCAGCTCGGCGAACAGCACCGCGAGGTCGACGACCACGCCGTTGCCGATGACCGGCGTCACCCCGGGGGACAGGATGCCGGACGGCAGCAGGTGCAACGCGTACTTCTCGCCGTCGATGACGACCGTGTGACCGGCGTTGTTGCCGCCGTTGTACTTCACCACGTAGTCGACGCGGGAGCCGAGCTGGTCGGTGGCCTTGCCCTTGCCCTCGTCGCCCCACTGCGCCCCGAGCACCACTACGGCTGGCATTGACGTCTCCCTCGCCCGCGCCGCGCGTCCGGCGGTCGCCGCGACGAGGCTACTCGCCCGGCCCGGGAGCGGCCTCGGCGTCCGCGCCTCGGGGTGCGGCCCTCGGGGTGCGGCCCCGGGACGCCGGGGCTACATTCGTCGCACCCGGGGCCCCGCCGGGTGCCGCAAGGAGCCCCCGATGATCGAGATCGCCACCTCCCCCACGACGACGACCATGACCGTCACCGGGGACCTCGACCTGATGGAGCGGGAGCAGTTC
Organism: Actinomycetes bacterium; assembly: GCA_023418375.1. GTDB lineage: Bacteria > Actinomycetota > Actinomycetes > Actinomycetales > Cellulomonadaceae > Actinotalea. The sequence goes on from JAEZZV010000136.1 coordinate 1,804, forward strand.
CCCGAGGTCGCGGCCCGGGTGACCGGCCTGCGCCGCCAGCTCCTCGTCGTCGACATGTGCCGGGTGACGTTCATGGACTCCGCCGGCGCGGCGTTCCTCATCTCGCTGGCGGACGCGGGCCGCAAGCGCGGGGGCGCCACGGTGCTGCGCGGCTGCAGCGACCGCGACCTGTTCGTCCTCGAGGTGTGCGGCGCGCTCGAGCTGTTCCGGCTCGACGAGGGCCACGCCTGCCCGCCGTTCCAGGCCGGCGCCCTGCCGCGGCCCGCGCGGGCCTAGGACTCGAGGGGCTCGCCGGCCTCCGACGACGGGGCCGCCTCCTCCGCGTCGGACCGGGAGCGGAAGTCCAGCGGCCGCACGCGCGCCCACACGACCTTTCCCTCGCCCGACGGCCGCCAGCCCCACTCCCCGAGCCGCTCGACGATCCGCATGCCGAACCCGCCCACGCGCCCGGCGTGACCGTCGGTGGTCACCGGCGGCGCCGGGTTGGCGTCCTCGACCTCGATCCCCAGCCCGTCGCCGGTGTCGTGCAGCCGCAGCACCACGTGCCCCCAGCCGTGCATGACCGCGTTCGCGACGAGCTCGGAGACCACCAGCTCGGCGCTCGCCACGCCGGCGATCCCCCACGCCTCGCACGTCCGCACGACGGCGCGCCGCGCCCGCGCGATCGACGCGGGCTCGCTCGCCAGCGACCACCGCCGACG
>JAEZZV010000237.1 GCA_023418375.1 Actinomycetes bacterium
CCCAGTGCCCGTCGGCGGCGCCGCGCACGGCGTCGTCGATGCCGCGCTGCGACGCCAGCGCCAGCCCGAGCGCCAGCTCGGCCGTCCCGGCGTCGTGCACCCCGCGGCCGTTGCAGACGGTGACCTCGGAGGGGATGTGCGGCAGGGCGTGCTCGTAGCCCGCGCTCGGCAGCTGGACCACCGACAGGCGCGGCAGGTCGGCCAGGCGGGCGAGCAGGGCGCGCGAGGCGCCGTAGTTCGGGACGACCACGACGTCGACGTCCGCCGCGTCCAGGCCGAGGGCCGCCGCCCGGTCGGCGAAGGGCGTCGAGGCGTCCCACAGGGCGACGCGGGCGCCGTCGGGGACGCCCGCCGCGACGAGCGCGCCGAGGACCTCCTCGTGCGCGACGGTCATCGTGACCGTGCGGGCCGTCCCAGCCTCCGACGTCACGACGTGGCCTCGTGGGCGGCGCGGTAGTCGTCCTCCAGGATCGCCATGACGATGGCGTCGCACCAGTAGTCGCCGTCGCGGTGCGCCTCGCGCAGGCGGCCCTCCTCGACGAAGCCCAGGCTCTCGTAGAGGATCCGGGCACGCGGGTTGATGCTGAGGACCTCCAGCGAGACGCGGTGCAGCCCGAGCCCCTCGGGAGCGGGCGCGAAGGCGTACGCGAGCACGAGCGAGATCGCCTCGCCACCGAAGCCGCGCCCGCGCTGGCCCGGGCGCAGCGCGAGCCGCAGGTTCGCGCACCGGGCGTGCTCGTCGATCTGGTTCAGGACGATCTCGCCGAGGTACTCGTCGGAGTCGTGCGTGATCGCCCAGTCCTGCCGGCCGTCGCGCGCGGCGACGGTGGCGCACCACTCGTCCACCTGGGCGCGCGTGAACTCGGTGGTCGTGCCCGTCATCCGGTTGCCCTCGGCGTCGGAGAGCATGTCCCACATCGCGTCGGCATCGCCCGCTCGGACAGGCCGCAGCGTGACCAGCTCGCCGTCCAGTGTCGGTGTCTGCATCGCAGTCCCCTCCCTCGCCGTCGTCCCGGACCCACGCCCGGGTCGGCGGCGTCCTCAGGCGCCCACGCGCTCGAGCACGAGCTCGCGGACGCGGCCGGCGTCGGCCTGGCCGCGCGTGGCCTTCATCACCGCGCCGATGATCGCCCCGACGGGCCCGAGGTTGCCGCCGCGGATCTTCTCGGCGGCGTCGGGCTGGGCGGCGAGCGCCTCGTCCACGGCGGCGATCAGGGCGCCGTCGTCGGAGACGACCTCGAGGCCGCGGGCGGCGACGACCTGCTCCGGGGAGCCCTCACCGGCCAGGACGCCGGCCAGCACCTGGCGGGCGAGCTTGTCGTTGAGGCGCCCGGAGTCGACGAGGCCTTGCAGCTCGGCGACCTGCCCCGGCGTGACCGCCAGCTCCTCGAGCGCGACGCCGTCCGCGTTCGCCGTGCGGGCGAGCTCGCCCATCCACCACTTGCGCGCGGCTGCGGGCGAGGCACCGGCCGCGACCGTCGCCTGGATGAGCTCCACCGCGCCCGCGTTGACGACGTCGCGCATCTCCGCGTCCGCGTAGCCCCACTCGGCCTGCAGCCGCCGACGACGCGCGGCCGGCATCTCCGGGAGCCGTGCCCGCAGCTCGGTGACCCACGCACGGCTGGGCACGAGCGGAACCAGGTCGGGTTCGGGGAAGTACCGGTAGTCCTCGGCATCGGACTTCACGCGCCCGGAGGTCGTGATGCCCGTGTCCTCGTGCCAGTGCCGCGTCTCCTGGATCACCGCGGCGCCCGCGTCGAGCACCGCCGCCTGGCGGCCGATCTCGTAGCGGACCGCACGCTCCACCGAGCGGAAGGAGTTGACGTTCTTGGTCTCGGTGCGCGTGCCGAGCGGCGACTCGGGCGTCGGGCGCAGCGAGACGTTGACGTCGGCGCGCACGTTGCCCCGCTCCATCCGCGCCTCTGAGACGCCGAGCGCACGGAACAGGTCGCGCAGCGTCTGCACGTAGGCGCGGGCCACCTCGGGCGCGCGGGCGCCGACGCCCGTGATCGGCCGGGTGACGATCTCGACGAGGGGCACGCCGGCGCGGTTGTAGTCCACGAGCGAGTACTCGGCGCCGTGGATGCGCCCGGTGGCGCCGCCGACGTGGGTGTTCTTGCCCGCGTCCTCCTCCATGTGCGCGCGCTCGATCTCCACCCGCACGACCGTGCCGTCCTCGAGCTCCACGTCCAGCCAGCCGTCGTGCGCGATCGGCTCGTCGTACTGGCTGATCTGGTAGTTCTTCGGCACGTCGGGGTAGAAGTAGTTCTTCCGCGCGAAGCGGCAGAGCTCGGCGATCTGACAGTTCAGGGCGAGCCCGATGAGGATGGCGGACTCGACGGCCTTCTCGTTCACGACCGGCAGCGAGCCGGGCAAGCCGAGCGAGACCGGCGTCGTCGCGCTGTTCGGCTCGTCGCCGAACGCCTGCGGGGCGCCGTCGAACATCTTCGTGGCGGTCCCGAGCTCGACGTGGACCTCGATGCCGATGACCGGGTCGTACCGGCGCGTGGCGTCCTCGTAGTCGACCAGGTCGGTACCGGCGCTCATCGGATCTCCTCCAGCTCGGGGGCGGACGCCAGGAGCGGGCCGCCCCAGCGGGCCTCGAGCAGCGACTCGAGCGCCGCACCGACCCGGTAGAGACGGTCGTCCGCCTTCGCCGGCGCGAGCACCTGGAAGCCGACGGGCAGCCCGCCGTCCAGACCGTTCGGCACCGAGAGGCCGGGGACCCCCGCGAGGTTGGCGGGGATCGTCGCGACGTCGTTGAGGTACATCGCCATGGGGTCGTCGAGCTTCTCGCCGAGGCGGAACGCCGTCGTCGGCGCCGTCGGCGAGACGAGGACGTCGGCCTGCTCGAACGCCGCCGCGAAGTCGCGCTGCACCAGCGTGCGGACCTTCTGCGCGCTGCCGTAGTAGGCGTCGTAGTAACCCGCGGACAGCGCGTACGTGCCCAGGATGACGCGCCGCTTGACCTCGTCGCCGAAGCCCTGGCCGCGTGTGGCGGCCATGACGCGCTCGGCCGTCACGGGGCCCTCGGTGGGCTCGACGCGCAGGCCGTAGCGCATGCCGTCGAACTTCGCCAGGTTGCTCGACGCCTCGCTCGGCATGATCAGGTAGTAGGCCGCGAGCGCGTACTGGAAGTTCGGGCAGCTCACCTCGACGATCTCGGCGCCGGCGGCCTGCAGCACCTCGAGGGACTCCTCGAACCGTGCCCGGACGCCGGGTTGGTAGCCGTCGCCGCCCAGCTCGCGGACGACGCCCAGGCGCACGCCCGCGAGGTCGCCCGAGGCGCCCTGGCGCGCGGCGCCCACGAGGTCCGGCAACGGGTCGGGCAGGGAGGTCGAGTCCCGGGGGTCGTGCCCGCCGATGAGCGTGTGCAGGAGTGCGGCGTCCAGGACCGTCCGGGTCACGGGACCTGCCTGGTCCAGCGACGACGCCATCGCGATCAGGCCGTAGCGGGAGACGCCGCCGTAGGTCGGCTTGGTGCCGACCGTGCCGGTGACGGCCGCCGGCTGGCGGATCGAGCCGCCGGTGTCGGTGCCGATCGCCAGCGGCGCCTCGTAGGCGGCGACCGCCGCCGCGCTCCCACCGCCGGAGCCGCCGGGGATCCGGTCGAGGTCCCACGGGTTGTGCGTGTTGCCGTAGGCCGAGTGCTCGGTGGAGGAGCCCATCGCGAACTCGTCCATGTTGGTCTTGCCGAGGATCGGCAGGCCGGCCGCCTTGATGCGCTCGACGAGCGTCGCGTCGTACGGCGGCACCCAGCCCTCGAGGATCCGGGAGCCGGCGGTCGTCGGCAGGCCCTCGGTGACGACGACGTCCTTGACGGCGATCGGCACGCCGGCCAGGGGGTGCAGCTGCTCCCCCGCGGCACGACGCGCGTCCACCTCGGCCGCGGTCGCGAGCGCCGTGTCAGCGCTGACGTGCAGGAACGCATGGACCGCGCCGTCCACCGCCGCGATCCGGTCCAGGTGCGCCCGCGTGGCCTCGACGCTCGAGACGTCGCCCGCGTCGAGCCGCTCGGCGAGGGCGGCGGCGCTGAGCCTCGTCAGGTCGCTCACGCGTCCTCCCCCAGGATCTGCGGGACGGCGAACCGGCCGTCCTCGGCCGACGGCGCGGCGGCCAGCGCCTGCTCGGCCGACAGCGGTCGGACGACGACGTCCGGTCGCATGACGTTGACCAGCGGGAGCGGGTGGCTCGTCGCCGGGACGTCGGCGGTGGCGACCCGGCTCACCGTCGCGACCGCCTCGACGATGACGTCGAGCTCGGTCGCCAGGCGGGTCAGCTCGGCGTCGGTGAGGTCGATCCGCGCGAGCCCGGCCAGGCGCGCGACCTCCTCGCGGGAGATGGTGGACATGGCCGCGAGTCTAGTGGGGGCATATGTCGGCGATGTGTCGGCCAGACCCGGCGGGAGCCGGGCCGGCTCCACGTCCACGGGGGACCCAACCCCGTCGCGGTAGGGCTGGCCCTACCCTGGATCGGCCAGCCCGCCGGATCGATCTTGGCGGGCCCTGTCGCGACGATCGGTGCATGACCTCGATGCCTGACACCCACACCCCCGTGCCAGCCGGCGCGCCCGAGCCGCCCGGCGCCCCCGCGCCCGGCACGTCGGACGACGCGACGCCCGACGTCGGGCGCCCGTCCCCGCTCCCGGCCGGTCCGATGCTCTACGGCCGTCCGCTCGCCGACGTGCTCGGCCAGATCGGGCGGGACTCCGCGTACCTCTTCCTCACCTTCCCCGTCGCCCTCACGTCGTTCGTGGCGCTGGTCACCGGGATCTCGCTCGCGGCAGGCCTCGTCGTCGTCTGGGTCGGCATCCCGATCGGGGCCGCGACGCTCGGCATGGCGGTCGGCTTCGAGAAGCTGGAGCGGGCGCGCCTGGCCGCGCGCGGCACGGCGCTCGCGCCCATCGAGTACGCGCCCGTGCCCGGCGTCGGGCTGCGTGCGCAGCTCCAGCGGCTGGCCGACCCGAAGCGCTGGGCGGTCGTGCTGCACGGCATCCTCGCGCTCGTCATCTCGACCTTCACCTGGTCGGTCCTGGTGACGTGGTGGGCCACGATCCTCGCCGGTGCCACCTACTGGTTCTGGGAGCGCTGGCTGCCGAACCCCGAGTCGAACGTGACGCTCGTGGAGCTGCTCGGCTGGACGAGGATCAGCGAGCCCGCCCTGTACGCGATCGTCGGCGCGCTGTTCGCGCTGAGCCTGCCGCCCGTCCTGCGCTGGTGCGTCGGGCTGCACGAGGCCTCGGCGCGGTGGCTGCTGACCGGCTCCTCGCGGCGCGCGCTCCAGGCCCAGGTGTCCGACCTCACCGCGCGCCGGGTCGCCGCCGCGGCGGCGGAGACCGCCTCGCTGCGCCGGCTCGAGCGGGACATCCACGACGGGCCGCAGCAGCGGCTCGTCCGGCTGGGGATGGACCTGTCCACGGCGCAGCGCCGGCTGGACGACGACCCGGCGGAGGCGCGCCGCCTCCTGGCCGAGGCCCGCGCCCAGGCCGCCGAGACGCTCGCCGAGCTGCGCGCGCTCTCCCGCGGGATCGCGCCGCCGATCCTCGCGGACCGCGGCCTGGAGGCGGCCCTGGCCGCCGTGGCTGCCCGCTCGACCGTGCCCACGACCGTCGAGGTCGACCTGCAGGGCGACCGACCCGGGCCTGCCGTGGAGAACGCCGCCTACTTCGTCGTGACCGAGTCGCTCGCGAACGTGGCGAAGCACTCCGGTGCCGAGGTCGCCCTGGTGCGGGCGACGGCCGTCGGGGCGGGCGCCGAGCGGGTGCTCTCCGTCGAGGTCGTCGACGACGGCGTCGGCGGGGCCGACCCCGCGAAGGGGCACGGCCTCGCGGGGCTCGTGGACCGGGTGGAGGGCGTCGGCGGGCTGCTCGACGTCTCGAGCCCCGCCGGCGGGCCGACGCTCGTGCGGGCCACGCTGCCCTGGGACTGACCGGCACCACTGCTGACGTGCGCCGGACACCGCGCCGGACCGTGCGGCGACCGCCTGCCGTGCCCCGGCTCCGCGCGAGCCCGGGGCACGGCAGAGTGTGGGCATGCGCATCCTGCTTGCCGAGGACTCCGTGCTGCTCCGCGAGGGGCTCGTGCGCCTGCTCGCCGAGGCCGGCCACGAGGTCGTCGCGGCGGTCGAGGAGGCGACGGCGATCGTGCCGGCCGCGCTCGAGCACCGCCCCGACGTGGCCGTCGTCGACGTGCGGATGCCGCCGACGTTCACCGACGACGGCCTCCGTGCCGCGGTCGAGCTCCGGCGGGCGCTGCCCGAGACGGGCGTCCTGGTGCTGTCGCAGTACGTCGAGGAGTCGTACGCGCGCGACCTGCTCGCCGACGGCCGCGGTGGCGTCGGCTACCTCCTCAAGGACCGGGTCCAGGACCTCGACGCCCTCGACGACGCCCTGGCCCGGGTGGCGGCAGGCGGCTCGGCGCTGGACCCGGACGTCGTCGCGCAGCTCGTCGTGGCCCGACGCCGCACCGACCCGCTCGAGACCTTGACGGCCCGCGAGCGCGAGGTGCTCGTGCTCATGGCCGAGGGGCGGTCGAACGCCGCGATCGGGCAGACGCTCGTGGTGAGCCCCGGCGCCGTCGAGAAGCACGTCGGCAACGTGTTCGCCAAGCTCGGGCTGCCGCCGTCGGACTCCGACCACCGACGGGTGCTGGCCGTCCTCACCTGGCTCCGGGCGCAGCCGGAGCACTGAGCCGCGCCGTGGCGGGGTGCCCAGCGGGGCGGTCGGCGCTCTCGGGGCCGACCGGTCGGCGCTCGCCTCAGCCGACGACGTCCGCCGTCGCGCGCTGCACGAGCGCGAGAACGGCGTGCCCGTAGGCGTCGACCGCGGTGGCCGCCCGGTCCTCGCGGACGGCGCCGTCCTCGCCGCGCGTCGTGACGACGAACGAGGCGTCACCGTCGGTACCCGCCACGCGCTGCAGACCGACGAACGTGCCCGCCAGCAGCTCGCGGAGCTGGTCCTCGCGGGGCAGCCAGAGCGCCTCGTCCTTCGCGACCGAGTCCAGTGCCCACTCGGTGGTCCCGTTGAACCCCAGGACGGTCCCGGTCGGGTACTCGTGCGCCTCGATCGTCATGTCGCTGAGGGTGAAGACCTGGCCGTCGAGCTCGGGCTGCGGGATGACGAACCGGTCACCGGCGGCGGGCGCCCAGCGCAGGCCGGCGTCGCGCAGGGCGACGGCCAGCTCACGGGAGAGGTGCGCGGTGGGCTGCGAGGTCATGGGACCAGTGTCACCCAGGCGCAGCCCGGTCGCCGACCGGCCCACATGCCGGTGAGCGTGCCCCTAGACTCGCGCCCGTGTCCGCCGGCCGACCACCGTCCCGCCCTCGGCGCGTGACCCGGTCCGCCGTCGGTCGCCGCCTCTCCGAGCAGCCGCTGCGCAACCTCGGGGTGCTGGGGGCCGGCGCCGTGCTGGTCTCGACCGCGGCGTTCGGCGGCCTCGAGCCCGCTGAGGACCCCGGGGCGGCCACCTTCGCCTTCGGCGACACCGTCCGGGCTGCGCCGCTCGACGTCACGATCGACCGCGTGACCTGGGTGGACGGCGCACTCCCCGGCATCTACCTCACCGACGACGACAACCGATGGATCGGCGTCGTCGCCACCATCAGCACCGACCACTCGGCCTCCCTCAGCAGCGAGCCCGCCGCGACCGTCGCCCTCGCCGGTGTCGACGGTCTGGTGCGGCCGCCCGTCGACGGGACGGACGCCGTGCTGTCGAGCGACCAGCTCCTCATGGCGGACTCCAGCCGGCTCTCGCCGATGCAGCCCGGGCTCGACTACGAGGTCGTCTTCCTCTTCGAGCAGGACGGCGACGCCCCGGCCCCCGAGGAGGTCGACGTCGTGCTGTTCGGGCACACCTGGCGGGAGGACGCACTCACGGGCGGCTACTCCGCCTGGCGCGACCCCACGACCGTCGCACGCGCGTCGCTCCCGGCGCGCCCGGGCGGCCAGGCGCAGCCCGAGGACGCGGCGACGGACGGTGACGACGCATGAGGCTCGTCGCGCGCCGCGCCGGCACCGTCCTGCTCGTCCTCGCCGCCCTCGCTCTCGGCCGGGTCGTGACCACCGCGCTGACCGTGGACGACCGGCTCGGGCAGCCCTTCCTCCGGTCCGGTGCGGTGGGCGAGGAGGTCGACCTGCGCTACGCACAGGTCGCCGCCGCCGACCCGACGGGGTCGACCGTCGCCGAGGTCTCGGGCTCGCTCCTGGCGACGCCCGGCGTCTGGGTGCTCGTCCCGCTCACCGTGGTGGCCGAGGGCGAGCCGCGGCGACTCGCCTTCGCGGCCGTCGTCGGTTCGGACGGCGTGACGTACGCCGCGAACGGGATGCGCAGCCAGCTCGCCCTGTCCCGTGCGACGCCCGGGATCCCGCACCACGGCGCCGTGCTCGTGGAGCTTCCGCCGGACGCCGCGGTCGGCGCCCACCTGCACCTGGCCCTCGAGTTCTGGGACCAGGGCGCCGACGACATGGCCGACATCGACCTGGGCATCACGGCGGCCGACGTCGAGCAGTGGCGGGCGACCGCGGAGCCCATGACCCTCCCGTACCCGTCCGACCTCGCCCCGGAGGCGTCATGAGCTGGTGGCGCCGCAACCGGTGGGCCCTGATCGCGCTGCTGCCCGCGCTGGCCCTCGCACTCCTGGCGAGCTCCGACCGGGTCAGCGCCCTCTACTGGACCGACGGCCTGCACGACGCGCGGCACGGCGCCCAGGGTGAGTGGGTCGAGCACCGCGACGGCGTACCCGAGCCGGGCGGCGAGCGACCGATCACCATGGCGGTGCGCCTCGACGGGGTGGCGGAGACGGACGAGGGCTGGGAGTCCTCCTCGATGCTGACGCTGCCGCCGGGCGCGCACGGCGTGCGCGTGGACCTGACTCTGCGCGCCGCGCCCGACGAGCCGCTGATCACCTGCCAGCTCGCCGTCCGGGACGCCGACGGCACCCGGTACGACTACGACTCGTTCGCCGCCGGCGGCACGCAGCCGAGCTCGCCGTGCGTGCCCCCGGACGCCCCGGGGCCGTGGCCCGAACGGACGGGTCTGACCGACACCGCCGAGCCGCCCCGACCACAGGAGTGGAGCGTCGCGCCGGTCGTCGTCGTGCCCGACGGCGTCGAGATCACCGAGGTCCTGCTCTGGTGGACGCCGCCGAACTACCTGGAGCTGTCCGTCGGCTGAGTGCCCTGGGCCGGTGCCTCGGCGGAGTCCGCCACGGACTCGTCCGTGGGCTCCTCGACGGGCGTCGCGGCGAGGACCCGGTTCACGGCCGCGGCGAGCAGCGCCGCCGTCACCGTCAGCCCCACGGCCCGCGTGACGGTCTCGACGTGCGGGGAGAACGCGAGCCACGTGTTGACCGGCTGCGGGCCGGCGACGGCCCGGACGCCGAGCACCAGGAGGTCCTCCAGCCGGAGGGCCACGAGGAACGCGAGGCCGAAGACGAGCATCGGGCCCAGGCCGGCGACGGCGAGCTGCCGGGTGCCGTTGACCAGACCGCTGAAGCGCGCGCGCAGGTCGCCGCCGACCGGCTTGAGCAGCTTGCCGACCCAGAGGCGCACGGGCCCGGGGACGCGCTCGAGGCGCTTCGGCGGCTTCACCTTCAGCGGGCGGGCCTGCAGCTTGCGACCGAAGACGACGGCGCCCACCGCGAGCCAGGCGAGCGGCACGACGACGAGGTCGTCGAGGTTCGACAGGACCTGGAGGACCTGGTCGGCGAACGCGTCCACGGGCTCCGCGACCGGGCCGAGCAGGTCGAGGAACGACTCCCACCAGCCGATGACGATGTCGATGGCGCGGCGGCTCTCGGCCCAGGCCCAGGCCTCCTCCCGGTACGACGTGAACGCCGCGGCGAGCACGATCAGCCAGAAGGCCTCGACGTAGGCGCCCGCGAACCCGAGCGGGGTCGCGCGGACCCTGCCCTCGAGCCGCGCCAGTCCCCAGCGCAGCACGACGGCGACCACGACGATGGCGACCAGCACCCAGCCGGTCGCCACGAGCGCCCGATCGAAGTTGTTCCGCACACCCGTGTCCGACCAGATGTCGCGCGTGAGCTCGGCCCCGACCGTCGCGTTCTCGAACCTGTCGTGGTCCTCGGCGAGGTAGCCGTAGGAGGCGTACACGGCCAGGAAGGGGACGAGCACCGAGGCGAGGACGTCGACGATCCGCCGCTCCCGGCCCGTGGTCGGGTCGAGCGGCGCCCGGGCGGCCGAGGCCGCCGCCAGGGCAGGCAGGCTGCCCCGCATCGTCAGGAGCATGAGCACGATCGCCGCGACCGAGCCGAGCGGACCGAGGACCAGCACCGCGAAGGCGAGCGTGCTGTTGGCGTCGGAGATGGCTGTCGCCGCCCAGATCGCGGCCATGCGCACCGCGCCGCCGAGCAGCGCGATGGCCAGCAGCGCCGGCCAGTGCCGCAGCCACAGCCGACCGCCGTCGGCGACGACCGCGACCAGGTCCGCGCCCAGCGCACGGAGCCGGCCCGCACGCGACCCGGGCGCCTCAGAGCTCCCTGCCGCAGGCGGTGGCGGCGGT
>JAEZZV010000271.1 GCA_023418375.1 Actinomycetes bacterium
CTCGTGACCCGTGTGCGGCAGCGCGAACGTGGCCGCGAGGCCGATGAGCAGGACGCCGGCGGCGATGCCCGTGGTGATCCGGCTGGCCTGGACCAGCGCGGCCTCGGCGTCGGGCACCGCGTCGGTCGTGGCCGGGTCGCCGGCCAGCGCCGGGATGCCCGCACCGGCCGTGTCGTTGACCAGGGACACCACGACGTCCTGCACGGCGGGCGGCAGGTCGGAGTCGGCGAGCCGGTCGGCGGTCTGCGTCGTCATCGTGCCGATGAGCAGGCCGCCCAGGAGCGCGACGCCGAGTGCGGAACCGAGCTGGCGGACCGTCGTCTGGAAGCCGGACGCCTGACCGCTCTCGGCGACCGGGACGTCGACGAGGATCACGCTCGTGAGCTGCGCGGTCGCCATCCCGACGCCGACGCCGTAGACGAACAGCCAGACGGCGAGCACGACGCTCGACACCGAGGTGCTCATCGTCAGGGCGAGCCCGGCGATGGCGACCGCCTCGAGCCCGAGGCCGACGCGCACGACGGCCGTCTGGCCCATGCGGGCGGCGAGGCGCGGCGTCGCGCCGGAGACGAGGAAGGTACCGAGCGCGAGCCACAGCAGCAGCCAGCCCGTGCCGAGCGCGGAGTAGCCGAGGGCACCCTGGAGGAGCAGGGGCAGGCTGAACAGGAGGCCGAACTCACCGAGGGCGACGATCAGGGCCGCGATCACGCCGAACCGGAACGACCGGATGCGCAGCAGACCGAGGTCGACCAGCGCGACCTTGCCCACCCGCACCCGCCGCTGCTCGACGACGACGAACGCGACGACGAGCGCGACGCCGCCCGCCAGGGCGAACGGGACGGGGGACAGGCCGCCGGACGCGCCCTCCCACCAGCCGTAGTACTCGCCCTCGATGAGCGCGAAGACGATCCCGGCGAGGCCGAGGCTGGAGAGCAGCACACCGGGGATGTCCGAGCCGCGCACGAGCGTGGTGTCGCGGGTCTCGTCGAGCGTCCGGACGATGCCGACCAGCGCGAGCAGGCCGAACGGGATGTTCAGCCAGAACGCCCAGCGCCAGCTGACGTCGGTGGCGAGCCAGCCGCCGACGAGCGGGCCGACCGCCGCCATGCCGCCGATGGTCGAGCCCCAGATGGCGAACGCGATGCCCCGCGTGCGGCCGTGGAACATCGCGTTGAGCGTCGACAGGGTGCTCGGGAGCACCATGGCGGCGCCGAGGCCTTGGACGAAACGTGCGGCGATGAGCATCGCGGGGTTGACCGCGGCGCCGGCGAACAGGCTCGCGCCCATGAACACGGTCAGGCCGATCGCGTACATGCGCTTGCGCCCGTAGAGGTCGCCCAGGCGGCCGACGGTGAGCATCAGCGAGGCGAAGACCAGCGAGTAGATCGCGTTCATCCACTGCGCGCCCGCGGCGTCGAGCCCGAGGTCCTCGATGACCACCGGGAGCGCGACGTTCACGATCGTCGCGTCCATGACGACCAGCGACACGCCCAGGGACAGGGTCCCCATCGCGAGCCAGTGCCGACGGGGGATGGGTGTCGACTCGGACATCGACGGGCTCCTCGGTGCTGCAGACGGCGGCCGGGTGAGATCCCGACACCGGTGACGATAACATGCCGACACCGGTGTCGGGAAATTGCCAGCCGGGCGTTCCTCCGGTCAGAATGGGCGCGTGCCCCGGATCGACGCCCCGACCGTCGCGGAGCACCACGTCATGCGCCGGGAGGCCATCGTGGGCGCTGCGCGCGAGCTGCTCGCGACGCAGGGCGCCTCGGCCGTGACCCCGGCCGCGGTCGCGGGCCGCGCCGGTCTGGCCCGGACCAGCGTCTACCAGTACTTCCCCTCGACGGGCGCGCTCGTCGCCGTCGCGGTCGAGGCGATCTTCGCCGACGCGAACGGTGTCCTGGCCGACGTGGTCGCGGATGCGGGCGACGCGCGCGCACGCGTCCACGCCTACGTCCGGCACGCGCTGCTCCTCGCCGCGCGCGACCACGCGCCCTTCCGCCAGGCATCCTTCGCCGACCTGCCGGCGGAGTGCGTGGCGCGCGTGCGCGAGCTGCACGCCGCGATGCTCGCGCCGCTGCGCGCCGCACTGGAGGACCTGGAGCTGGGGGACGTGCCCCTGGCCACGGCCCTCGTCTTCGGCGCGGTGTCGGCCGCCGCCGAGGTCGTCGAGCGCGGCGGCGACGCGGAGACGACGGCCGCACGGACGATCGCGTTCGTCGACGCCGGCCTCGACGCGCTCCGCTGACCTGCGCGGCCCATCGTGGCGGCTGGCCCCGCTGCGGTAGGTGCCCGGGCAGCGCTAGTCGTCGTGCACGGTCGCGCGCGCGGCACCCTCGAGGGGACGTGCGTCCGGGGCATCGACGGCGCGCGCCACGGCTCCGGCCCCGGTGGCGGCTGCGACGGCGGCGTCGATCCTCGCCTGCACCCGAGCCGCGCTCCTTAGGCGCAGCCTGCGGACGAGGTGCCAGGTGCCCACGAGCGCGAGCACGAGCGCGAGCTGCGCCCAGGGCACCGTCCACACGGTGAAGCCCGCCGTCCCTGCGCTGAGCTGGGTGCCGCCGAGGTCGTCCTCGCCGACCACGACCGGCGTCACCACGATCTCGCCCCAGGCGAAGAGGAGCGGCGCGACCGGGATCTCCACGGTGGTCGTCGCCGCAGCGCTCGGCAGGACCTCTCGCTGGATGCTCTCCGCGGACGCCGGGGCGACGCCCCCGGGCCCGGCGAGCGTCGCCTCCGTCCGTGCGCCGACGCGGACGTTCCCGGCGTTCGCGACGGTCGTGGTGACCGTGACCGTGCCAGCGGCGAACGGGTTCCAGGACGGCTCGTACGACGCCGCGACCACCTCGGGGACGAGAGCGGCGACGACGTCTCCGGCGACCCGCAGGTGCACGCGCACGCCCACCCGCGACGAGAGTTGCACCGCACCCCCCTCGCCCTGGACGAGCTCGGCCACGATCCCGGCGGGGTGGTCGCCGGGCGTCGCGCTGGCCGGGACGGCGATGTCCACCGGCAGCAGGACGGACGCACCGGCGGCGACCTGGAGGAGGATGCCTCCGCCCGCCCGGGGCGTCGAGCCCTCCACGGCGCCGATCGTGATCCACGCGCCACCGCCCGAGGGCTCGTCGACCGACCGGAGCACGTCGAAGCTGCCGTCGGCCGCGACGACGCCGTCGCTGGCGTACACCGCGAACGTCGCGGGGCGACCGCTGAAGTTCGTCAACGAGAGCAGGTCGGAGGCCGCCCCGCCGCCCTCGATCACGTGACGGAGGGAGACGCGCCCGTCCGGGCCCTCGCCGGCGGCCGGTTGCAGCGCCCACGTGGTGGATGCCGGCGGGCTGGGCGACTCCTCCGCCGGCATGGGCGGCACCGCCCCGGCAGGAGCCGGCCCCGGCACGGTGGGGCCGAGGACGGCGGAGCCCAGGACGAGCGCGAGGACGGACAGGGCACGCCACGACACGACAACCTCGATCCTCGCAGCACAGGTTCCGTGGCCCGCCCGCCCCCCGCAG
>JAEZZV010000306.1 GCA_023418375.1 Actinomycetes bacterium
GGCCGCGGCTGCGCGGGAAGCTGCGGGAACGAGTCGAGCGCCATCGCGCCGGTGCTCACCGCGTCGACGACGTCGACCGGCCGCGCGTGCCGGCCGAGCTCGGTCGGGATGCCGTTGCCGGGCGTGCGCACCGCCATGTCGTCCAGGACGCGCGCGAGCGACGCCGCCGAGCGCGGCCGCTCCTCGGGGTCCTTCGAGAGCATGCGCATGACCAGGGCGGACAGCTCGGGGTCGATGTCCGCGGGCATCGGCGGCACGACCGTGTTCACGTGCGCGACGGCGATGTCCACGGCCGTCGGGCCGGTGAACGGGCGGTGCCCGACGAGCGCCTCGTACGCGACGATCCCGAGGGCGTAGATGTCCGACGCCGGCGTCGCCGCCTTGCCGATCGCCTGCTCGGGCGACAGGTACTGCGCGGTGCCCATGACCATGCCGGAGTCCGTCATCGGGATGCGGCCGGTCGCCGTGGAGATGCCGAAGTCCGTGATCTTCACGCGGCCCGAGCGCGACAGGATGATGTTGCCCGGCTTCACGTCCCGGTGCACCACGCCGGCCACGTGCGCCGCATGCAGCGCGCGGGCGGTCTCGGCGAGGATCGGCAGCAGCCGCCGGGTGGGCAGCACGGGCTCGCGGTCGAGCAGGTCCGACAGCGGCTCGCCGAGGATCAGCTCCATCACCAGGAACGCCGAGCCGTCCTGCTCGCCGTAGTCGAAGAGCTGGGCGATGTTCGGGTGGCTCAGCTGCGCGCAGTTGCGGGCCTCCGTGCGGAACCGCTCGAGGAAGCCCTCGTCGCCGGCGTACTCCTCGCGCAGCACCTTCACGGCGACGTCGCGCGCGAGCGACTCGTCGTGCGCCTGCCACACCTCGCCCATGCCGCCGACGGCGATCCGGCTCACCAGCCGGTAGCGGTCGCCGAGCGCGACGCCCTCTCCCGGCTTCACGGCGTCCTCGCCAGGGCTGCCTCGATGACCGCGCGTGCGATCGGGGCGGCGATGGCGCCGCCGGTCGCCTCGCTGCCCATCGACCCGCCGTTCTCGACGACGACGGCGACGGCGACCCGGGGGGCCTCCGCCGGGGCGAACGCGGTGAACCACGCGTGCGGGGCGACGTCGTCGGTGGTCTGCGCGGTGCCGGTCTTGCCCGCGACCGTGACGCCCGGGATCTGCGCCCGCTGCCCGGTGCCGTCCGCGACGACGCCGACCATCATGTCGCGGAGCTGCGTGGCGGTGGACGCCGAGATCGGCTGCCCGAGCTCGCTGGGGTCGGTCTCGTCGACGACGGTGAGGTCCTGGCTGCGCACGGCCTGGACCAGGTACGGCGTCATCTGCACGCCGCCGTTGGCGATGGCCGAGACCACCATGGCCATCTGGAGGGGGGTCACGCGCACCTCGTACTGCCCGATCGCCGAGAGAGCCGTCTGCGGCGCGTCGGGGTCGGCGGGGAACCGGCTCTCCGTGACGTTCATCGGCACGTTCAGGGGCGCGTCGAAGCCGAACGCCTCCGCCTGCGCGCGGAGCGCGTCGTCACCGAGGTCGACGCCGATCTGCGCGAAGGCCGTGTTGCACGAGATGCGCAGCGCGTCCGCCAGGCTCATCGCGCCCGTCGACGAGCACGAGGAGCTGCCGAAGTTGTGCAGCACCGTGGAGGTCTGCGGCAGCGTGAGCTCGCGCGGGGCCGCGACCGGCGTCTGCGCCGTGTAGCCGTTCTCGAGCGCGGCGGCCGCGGTGACCAGCTTGAACGTCGAGCCGGGCGGGTAGGTGTCGCCGGCGATCGCGCGGTTGACCAGCGGGTCGGTCGGGTCGGCCAGCAGCGCGTCCCACGCCGTCCGCACGGAGGCGAGGTCGTGGCTGGCCAGCACGTTCGGGTCGTAGCTCGGCTTGGAGACCATGGCGAGGATCGCGCCCGTCGTCGGGTCGAGGGCGACGACGGCGCCCCGCTGGTCGCCGAGCGCGTCCCATGCGGCCTGCTGCACGGCCGGGTCGATCGTGAGCTCGACCGAGGCGCCGCGCGTCTGGCGGCCCGTGACGAGGTCCTGCAGGCGCTCGTAGAAGAGCGAGTCCGCCGAGCCGTTGAGCTCGGTGTTGAACCACTCCTCGACCCCGGTGCGGCCGTAGACCACCGAGTAGAAGCCGGTGACCGGCGCGTAGAGCAGCCCGTTGGCGTACGCCCGCTGGTACCCGAACGAGTCGTCGACCGCCGTCGACGACGCGATCGCCTCGCCGCCCGCGACGATCGGCCCGCGGAAGTTGCCGAACTCGCGGTAGAGCGTGCGGACGTTGCGCTGGTCGTTGTTGAGCGAGGGCGCCTGGACGAACTGCACCCAGGTCACAGACATCATGAGCGCGAGGAACATCACCGTGACGACGGTCGCCAGGCGGCGCAGCGGGGTGTTCACGCCGGCCTCACCTCGATGACCTCGGTCTCCTGGTCCGAGCCCAGGGGGAGCACCGTCCCGCCGGGTGCGTCGGCGGACGCCGCGGCCGAGGCGGGGTCGCCGTCGGGCACGGGGCCGGACGGCGGGGCGGGCCGGCGGGCACTGTCGGAGATCCGCAGCAGCAGGGCGGCGATGATCCAGTTGGCCAGCAGCGACGACCCGCCGTAGGCCAGGAACGGCATCGTGAGGCCGGTCAGCGGGATGATGCGCGTGACGCCGCCGACCACGACGAAGCACTGGAACGCGACGACGAACGCCATGCCGCCGGCGAAGAGCTTGCCGAACCCGTCGCGGACGCCGATGGCGGTGCGCAGGCCGCGCTGGGCGAGGACCACGTACAGCACGAGCAGGGCGAGCAGGCCCGTCAGGCCCAGCTCCTCGCCGAGCGACGCGACGATGAAGTCCGACTCGGCGTAGGGCACGAGGTCCGGCCGGCCCTCGCCGAGGCCGGTGCCGAAGAGCCCCCCGTTCGCCATCCCGTACAGCCCGCGGACCAGCTGCCCGGAGCCGGGGTTCGCGCTGAACACGTCGTCGTCGAGGGCGTGCAGCCAGACGTCGAAGCGGGTCGCCACGTGCCCGAACGTCCGCGCGGCGAGCGCGGCGCCGCCGGCGAACAGCCCGATGCCGATGACCACCCAGCTGATCCGCTCGGTGGCCAGGTAGAGCATCCCGACGAACAGCCCGAAGAACAGCAGCGAGGTGCCGAGGTCGCGCTCGAAGACGAGGACGGCGAGCGACACGCCCCAGGCGAGGACGATCGGCCCCAGGTCGCGGATGCGCGGCAGCTGGAGCCCGAGGACGCGCGGCCCGGCCAGGGCGAGCGTGTCGCGGTTCGTCACGAGGTAGCCCGCGAAGAACACCGCCAGCACGATCTTGGCCAGCTCGCCCGGCTGGAACGATGCCGGCCCCACGTGGATCCAGATCTTCGCGCCGTTGATGGTCCGTCCGATGCCGGGCGCGAGCGGCAGCACGAGCAGCAGGAGACCGGCGACCATCGCCGTGTACGTGTAGCGCCGCAGGGTGCGGTGGTCGCGCAGCAGGAGCAGGACGGCCGCCGCCGCGACGACGGAGATCGCCGTCCAGCTCAGCTGCCGCTCCGCGAAGGTCGCGTTCTCGCGTCCCGCCGCCGCGTACGCGTGGTCCAGGCGGTAGATCATCGCGAGCCCGATGCCGTTGAGCGCGACGACGACCGGCAGGATCACCGGGTCCGCGTACGGCGCGCGCCAGCGCAGGACGACGTGCATGCCGAGGGCGAGCGCCACGAGGCCGGCGCTGTACGCGACGATGTCCGCCGGCATGGAACCTGCCGTCGCGACGCCGACCAGCGCGTACGCCCCGACGCCGAGGGCGAGCGCGGGCAGGAGCAGCAGCAGCTCGAGCGACCGGCCGGGTCGGGCCGCGTGCGGGCTGACGGTCGCCATCAGCGCCCCGGTCCGGCGCGGCGGCGACGCCCGTGCGGCGTCACCGATCGGCCTCCTGCTCGAGGGAGTCGACCCGGTCGCGCGCGTCGGCGAGATCGTCGGCCGGCAGCGTGTCGGCGAGGCGGTCGCGGATGTACGCGGGCAGGTCGGCGACCCGGACGTTCGTGGTCTCGACGACCTCCGAGAGCGCGAGCGGGCCCAGCGTCTGCGGGATGCCCCGGTAGATCGCCACCCGGGCGTCGTCGACCCCGACGTAGTACTGGGTCTGCGTCCAGCGGTAGCCGAGCCAGCCCGCGACGCCCGCGCCCGCGAGCACGGCGAGCACGACGAGCGCGGTGACGACCCGGCGCAGCCGGCTCCGGGGGGCCGTCAGGTCCTCGTCGTCGACGAACGCGGCCGCGTCGGCGGACGTCGGCGGGTGGGTCCGTGCGCGGGCCGCGGCGGAGTGCTCGGC
>JAEZZV010000031.1 GCA_023418375.1 Actinomycetes bacterium
CGCGTGGCCCGGGTCGCCGCGGGCCTCGTCCGGCCCGGGATGACCGCGCTGCTCGACGGCGGCACGACGGCGCTCGCGGTCGCCCGGGCGCTCGCGCCGGACCTGCGTGCGACCGTCGTCACGCACAGCCCGACGGTCGCCGCGGCGCTCGCCGAGCACCCGAGCGTGGACGTCTACGTCATCGGCGGGCGGCTGTTCAAGCACTCGGTGGTCGCGTCCGGCGCGGCGGCGGTCGAGGCCGCCGCGGCCGTGAGCGCCGACCTCTTCCTGCTGGGCGTGACGGGCGTGCACCCCGACGCGGGCCTGACCACCGGCGACGCCGACGAGGCGGCCATGAAGCGCGCGCTCGCCGCCCGGGCCGCCGAGACGTTCGTGCTGGCCAGCGCCGAGAAGGTGGGCGCGGCGTCCGCGTTCGCCGTGCTGCCGTTGGGCGCGGTCGCGGGCGTGATCACCGACGCCGACCCCGACGGCGCCCCGTTCCGCGCGCTGGCGAAGGCGGGCGTCCGCCTGCTCCCGGCCTGAACGGCGCGTTCTGTGTGTGGATCCATCCCGCTTTCCGGGATGCATCCGCCACGCGTTCCGCGGCCATCGGCCACACGTCGCGCGGCCGCGCACTGGTCCGCGCACCTAGCGTGGGGGCGTGGACGTCGACGTCGTGGTGGTCGGGGGCGGGCTGGCCGGGCTCGAGGCTGCGCGGACGCTCGCTGCAGCCGGTGTGGGCGTCCGGGTGCTGGAGGCGGGCGACGTCGTCGGCGGGCGGGTGCGGACCGAGCGGGTCGACGGGTTCACCCTCGACCGCGGGTTCCAGCTGCTGAACCCCGCCTACCCGGCGGTGCGCGAGCGGGTGGACGTCGACGCGCTGGACCTGCGGCCCCTGCTGCCCGGCGTCGCGGTGCGGACGGGGTCGGGGCGCGCCGGCGCCGGCCCGGGTCGCACGGGACGGCTCGCGCTCCTGGCCGATCCCCGCCGCACGCCGTGGCTGCTGCTGCGGACGGTGGTCGACGCGCTCGGGGGCGGGCTCGTGCGCCCGCGTGAGCTGCTGGCCCTCGCCCGTTGGGCGGCTCCCGCCCTGGGGCCGGTGGCGCGACTGGTGACGGGCCCCGACCGGTCGTTGCGTGCCTCGCTCGACGCCGCCGGTGCGGACGGACCCCTGCGCCGCGGCGTGCTCGAGCCGTTCCTCGCGGGAGTGCTGGCCGAGGACGACGGCCAGACCTCCGCCGCGTTCGTCCGGCTCCTCGTGCGGTCCTTCCTGCTCGGGACGCCCGCGGTCCCGGCGGCCGGGATGGCGGCCCTGCCGGCGCAGCTCGCGGCACAGGTGCCCGACGTCGTGCTGGGGGCCCGGGTGGACGGCGTCGCCCGGGTGGGCGGCCGGGTGGAGGTGACGGGCGCCGTCGGGCGGGTGCGGGCGCGCGGGGTGGTGGTGGCGACCGACGGCCCGACGGCGGCGGCGCTCCTGCCCGGCGCGGTGACCGCCCCGGCGATGAAGGGCCTGGTCACGTGGTGGTTCGCGGCCGACGAGCCGCCGACGCTGCTGCCGGTGGTGGTGGTCGACGGGCGGCAGGGCGAGGCTCGCGGGCCGGTCGTGAACGCCGCGGTGCTGAGCCTGGCGGTGCCGTCGTACGCGCCGGCCGGGCAGCACCTGGTGCAGGTGACCGCGCTGCTGCGCGGCGGGCCCGGCCAGGCGCCCGCTGAGGCGGAGATCCGGCGGCAGGCGGGAGAGATGTTCTGCGCCGACGCGCGGGGCTGGCGGCTGCTCGTGCGGCACGACGTACCCGCGGCCCTGCCGGTGCAGCCGGCGCCGCTCGTCGTGCGGCACCCGGTGGACCTGGGGGACGGGCTGTTCGTGGCGGGCGACCACCGCGACACGGCGTCGATCCAGGGCGCGCTGGTCTCGGGCCGACGCGCGGCCCGCGCCGTCCTGCGTCGGCTGGGCAGCTAGGCCGCTGGGCTCCGGGCGGGAACGTGGAGACTTCCGTTCCTCAGCCGAACGGAAGCCTCCACGGTGTCGCGGGGTGGCGGTCAGCCGGCGCGGGCGATCAGCTCAGCCGTGTCCAGGAGGCGGTTGGTGAAGCCCCACTCGTTGTCGTACCAGGCGAGGACCTTCACGGTCCGGCCCTTGACCGTGGTCAGCGGGGCGTCGTAGATGGCGCTCGCCGGGTTGCCGACGATGTCGCTCGAGACGATCGGGTCGCTGGAGTACGCCAGCACCCCGGCGAGCGAGCCGGCGGCGGCGGCGCGGTAGGCGGCGTCGATCTCCTCGACCGTCACGTCGCGCGACACGGTGGCCGTGAGGTCCGTGATGGACCCGGTGATGACCGGCACGCGCAGCGCGAAGCCGGACAGCCGCCCGTCGAGCTCGGGCAGCACGCGCCCGATGGCCTTCGCGGCGCCCGACGAGGTCGGCACGATGTTCTGCGCGGCCGCGCGGGCCCGGCGCAGGTCGCGGTGCGGGCCGTCCTGGAGGTTCTGGTCGGCCGTGTAGGCGTGCACCGTCGTCATGACGCCGGTCTCGATCCCGACGGCGTCGTGGAGCACCTTCGCGAGCGGTGCGAGGCAGTTGGTGGTGCAGGAGGCGTTGGAGACGACGTCGTGGTGCGCCGGGTCGTAGAGGTGGTCGTTGACGCCCATGACGATCGTGAGGTCATCGCCCGACGCCGGCGCGCTCACCAGCACCTTGCGGGCACCCGCGGCGAGGTGGCCGGCCGCGCCGTCGCGGGTGGTGAAGCGGCCGGTCGACTCGACGACCAGCTCGACGCCGAGGTCCGCCCACGGCAGGGCGGCGGGCTCGCGCTCGGACAGGACCCGGATCCGCCTGTCCCCGACGACGATCGCGTCGCCGTCCACCGCGACGTCCGCGGGCAGGATGCCGAACGCGGTGTCGTAGCGCAGCAGGTGGGCGAGGGTGGCGGCGTCGGTGAGGTCGTTGACCGCGACGATCTCGAGGTCGCTGCCGCGCTCGAGGGCGGCGCGGACGAGGCTGCGTCCGATGCGACCGAAGCCGTTGATGCCGATGCGCACGATGATCCCCATCTCCTCCGGTGGGCGGCGTCATCGCGCGGGGGCTCGGCCGCCCGGCTGAAACGGAACCGATCGGTTCCATCTCGAACGGTACCGATCGGTACCGCAATGCGCAAGAGGCTCGTACGCTGGTCCGATGGCGACCAACGCCCGCGAGCGGCTCCTGGACACCGCGGAGGACCTCTTCTACACGCAGGGCACGCGGGGGACCGGGATCGAGCAGATCCTGCAGGTCAGCGGCGTGGGCCGCGCGTCGTTCTACCGGCACTTCGCCAGCAAGGGCGAGCTGATCGTCGCGGTGCTGCGCCGGCGCCGGGAGCTGTGGGCCACGGTCACGGTGCCGCGCGTCCTCGAGCGGGGCGGGTACCCGCTGGACATGTTCGACGTCCTCGCCGAGCGCCTGGAGGAGACAGCCTTCCGCGGGTGCGCGTTCCTCAACACGCTGGTGGAGATCCCTGACCCCGACGAGCCCGCGCACCGCGAGGCCGTCGAGCAGAAGGACGACCAGCGCGCGTTCTTCGCGCAGCTGCTGGCCGCGCACGGCTACGCCGACGACGACGGCTCGCTCGCCCGGCAGCTCCTCATGCTCTACGACGGCGCGAGCGTGGCCGGGCTGCGGGAGAAGTCCCCGCGCCCGGCGTTCGACGCGCGGGCGGTCGCGGAGGTCCTCCTGGCGGCGAGGCCTCGCACGCGATGAAGCGTTGACTTATATAAGGCTGCACGCATAGTGTCGGCGACATGCACGCGTTCGACGTCCTGGGGGACCCGGTCCGGCGACGGATCCTCGAGCTGCTGGTCGAGTCCGAGCACTCCGCCGGCGAGGTGACCGCCGTCGTGCAGCGGGAGTTCGGCATCAGCCAGCCGGCGGTCTCCCAGCACCTGCGGGTGCTGCGGGAGAGCGGCTTCGCGCGCGTGCGCCCGGAGGGCGCCCGGCGGCTGTACGCGGTCGATCCCGCACCGCTGCAGGAGGTCGACGTGTGGCTGGAGCCGTTCCGGGCGTTCTGGAACCAGCGGCTCGACGCCCTCGGCACGGAGCTCGCCCGAGGGCGCCGCGAGCGGGAGCGGGCGGCTGCCCGCGCCGACGACGGCGTCGTCACCGATCCAGCGACCGATCCATCTGGGAGGACCGAGAGATGACCCTGATCTTCGACATGCTCGCCGAGCTGGAGGCCACCCGTCGCGCCGTCGGCCCGGGGGAGGGCGACACGGTCGCGGTGTCGCTCACCCGCACCTACGACGCCGACGTCGACGACGTCTGGGACGCCCTGACCAACCCGGAGCGGCTGCCGCGCTGGTTCTCGCCGGTGACCGGCGACTTCCGCGTGGGCGGCAGCTACCAGATCCAGGGCAACGCCGGCGGGGAGATCCTCGTGTGCGACCGGCCCGCGTGGCTGAGCGTCACGTTCGGTGGGCCGGAGAGCGTCCTCGACCTGCGCCTGACCGCCGAGGGCGCGCGGACGACGCTCGAGCTGCGGCACGCGGTCCCGACGTCGATGGCGGGGGGCGGCGCCGGCGCGCTGTACGTCGGACCCGGCTGGGACGGCGCCGTCATGGGCCTCGGCCTGCACCTGCGCGGCGACGTCATCGGCGACCCGGCCGAGGCCGCGAACACCCCCGAGGTCATCGAGTTCAACAAGGGCTCGATCGACCGGTGGACGGCGGTCGTGGAGGCGTCCGGGACGGCGACGCCGGAGGCCCTGGCGCAGGCCCGCGAGGTGTCGATCCAGCAGTTCACCGTGCTGCCGGAGTAGCCGGCGCCATCCCGGTGCCGCGTGTCGGGAGTGGTGCAGGTCACGGAACCTTTCGCACGGTTCCGGCGTTGACATCAGCACTATGGCGATCTTCCGGAAGTACGAGGAGCTCGAGGACGAGTCGGGCCGCGTCGTGCGCTACCAGCGCGGCGACGGCGGCGGTCTCGTCGCGGACGGTGCCGACGTCGCGGCCGACGCGCGGATCGGCTCGCAGGCGTGGGTCGACGCGGGCGCGCGCGTGGGCGCGGGCGCCTGGGTCGGCGAGCACGCGTGGGTCGAGGCC
>JAEZZV010000041.1 GCA_023418375.1 Actinomycetes bacterium
GCTCGGCGCGCCGCGCGGTGACCGGCCGCCGTGTGCGCCCAGAACGCCGCCGCCACGGTCATCCGCTGGCCGGGCTCGCGGTGGCGCACCGCCGCACGGATCGCGGCCCACGGGTCGACCGGCATCCCCGGGCTGCCCGAGCCGAACGCCAGCGGCACCCCCGACGCGACGAGGTCGGCGAAGGGGTTGAGGTTCGCCGCGCGCACCGGCCCGACGAGCCGGGCGTACAGGCCGTCGGGACCTCCCCAGGCCGCGTCGTGGACGGGCCGGCCACAGATCGCCAGGCCGAGGACGAGGATCCGCGCCAGCGCAGGCGTGTCGATCATCTCGGCCGTCTCGAGCCGGTGGCCGGCGGCGTGCATCCGCTCGACGCCCTCGACGTCCGCGGCAGCCTGGACGCCGAGCAGCGCCTCAGTCATCGCCCGGTCCCCGACGACGCCCAGCGCCGCCTGGAGCCCCGCACGCGTCGCCGCACCGACGTGGTTGGCGACCTGCTCGGCGCTCAGCGCGAGCTCCCCCCGCCAACCGGGCGACCCATCCGCGTAGGGGGTGCGCAGCGCGGCCGTCCGGGCGCTCAGCGGGCCGTCGAGGAACCCGGCCGCCACGCCCGTGAGGCCCGGTACCTCCTCGGCCAGGTGACGCACCTGTCCCGCGTCCTCGCACAGCTCGGTGCGGTAGCCCACGACCTCGGGCAGGCCTCCGGCGGCGTCCGCCGTCATCGCCAGGAGCGTCGCGAGGCCCGCCCGCGTGTCCAGGGCCGGATCGCTGAACTCGTGCACGCTCACGACGCCGCGGGAGGCGAAGGCGCGGAGCCCCGCCCGGACGAGGTGCTCCCGGCGCACCCCGTCGGCAACCCGGAGCGCAGCGCGCGCCAGGGCGTGCGCTGCGCCCACGACGGACCCCTCCGCCCAACCGGCCGCCTCCCGGCAGCCTGCCTCGTCGGCCAGTGCGGCCGAGACCACGGCCGACCCGAGACCGGCCCGCGCCACGTACGCCGGGGCGCCGCCGACGGCGCGCTCGACCTCCTCGCCGGTCGGCGGCCGCCGCTCCGGCCACCGCGCGTCGTCCCACCCGTAGGCGACGACGACGGCTCCGTCCCGCGCGGCGCCCTCGAGCCGGGCCAGGGCGGCCTGCAGCGACGTCGCGTCCGCGAGGTCCACGGACACGGTGGCCAGGCCCGTCTCCAGGACGTGCGCGTGGGCGTCGACCAGGCCCGGCGTCACCAGCGAGCCGTCCAGGTCGACGACGGCGTCCGCCGAGGTCGGTGCCTCGTCGTCGGTGCCGAGCCAGGTCACCCGCGCGCCGTCCACGACGAAGGCCGTCGGCGTCACCGGACCGCGCGCGTGCACCACACCGTTGCGGTAGACGGTTCGCACGCTGCGAACCTAGCGCAGCACGGGCCGTGCGCTCCGTGAGTCGGGATGCGGACCGGCTGCGCCGACCGGCCGCTCAGACCGAGCTTTGCGCCACCACGCCGCGCCGAAGCCGCTCGACCGCCGTCCGGGCGGCCGATCGCGTGGCGGCCGACGGAGCCGCGCCCGCGAGCTGGTCGAGGAGGTCGATGACCTGCTTGCACCAGCGCACGAAGTCCCCGGCAGCGAGCTCCGTGCCCGCGAGCACCGAGCCGAGGCTGCGCCCGCTCGCCCACCGGTGCACGGCCTCCACGAGGCCGGTGTCGGGGGCGCGCGTCGGTGTGATCCGCCGGGCCACCTCCAGGTCCTCCAGGCGCGACCAGACACGCTGCGTCGCGTCCAGCGCCCGCCCGATCCGGCCCTCCGGCCCGCCGGGCACGCGCGGCGCCGCGGGCTGCTCGTCGCCAGTCCCGCGCGACTCGTAGACGAGCGCGGAGACCACGGCTGCCAGGGCGGGCGCGTCGAGGCCGTCCCAGGCGCCGGCCCGCAGGCACTCCGCCACGAGCAGGTCGCTCTCGGCGTAGAGGCGGCGCAGCGCCTGCCCGGCCTGCGTCACACGCAGCCGGCCCTCGACCGTCTCCAGGTGCCCGGTGACGGTGAGCACGTCGCACACCCGGTCGAAGTCGCGGGCGATCGAGCTCGTGCGGCCCTCGATGCGCCGGACCAGGGCGTCGTGCTCCTTGCGCAGACGCTCGTGCCGCTCGGCCCACCGGGCGTGGTCCTCGCGCTCGGAGCAGCCGTGGCACGGGTGCGCGCGCATCCGGCGCCGTAGGTCGTTGACGGTTGCGTCGTCCGACGCCGAGCGACGCGTCACCTCGGTGGGCGCAGGCTCCGGCAACGGCCGGGCCAGGGCGCTGCGCATCGCCGACGCGAGGTCGCGCTTCGCGCCCGCGTTGCGCGCCGAGAAGTTCTTGGGCACGCGCACGGTCGTCACGGCACGGACCTGGCGCGCCAGCTCCCCTGCGGCGACGGTTCGCACCTGGCGGTCGCCCGTCAGCACCGTGACCCGCGGGCCGTCGAGCCCGTCCCGCGCGGTCTCGAGCACGACAGCGTACCCGGCCCGCCGCCCGCTCGGTACCTCGACGACGTCCCCGACCCGCAGCGCGCGCAGACTGTCGCCGGTCGCCGCGCGTCGGGCGCGCGCCGCCTCCCGCGACGCGCCCTTCTCGACCTCGGTGAGCCGACGGCGTAGCGCCCAGTAGTCACCGAAGTCCCCGAGATGGCACTGCATCGCCGCCGCGTACCCCTCGAGGGCCTCGGCGTGCGACTGCGCCTGCCGGGCGAGCCCGACGACGGCCCGGTCCGCCTGGAACTGCGCGAAGCTCGTCTCCAGCACCTCGCGCGCGCGGTCGCGGCCGACCTGCGCGACCAGGTTCACCGCCATGTTGTAGGTGGGCCGGAAGCTCGACCGCAGCGGGTAGGTGCGCCGGGACGCAAGGCCCGCCAGCGCCACGGGGTCGAGCGCGCCGTGGTCGACGACCACTGCGTGACCCTCGACGTCGATCCCCCGGCGACCGGCGCGGCCCGTGAGCTGGGTGTACTCCCCCGGCGTGATCTCCGCGTGCGCCGACCCGTCCCACTTGGTCAGCTTGTCCAGGACGACCGAGCGGGCGGGCATGTTGATGCCGAGAGCCAGGGTCTCCGTCGCGAACACGACCTTGACCAGCCCCCGGGAGAACAGCTCCTCGACGGTCTCCTTGAACAGCGGCAGGAGGCCGGCGTGGTGGGCGGCCACGCCCCGCTCGAGCCCCTGGAGCCATTCCCAGTAGCCGAGCACCGCGAGGTCCTGCGCGGGGACCACGCCACAGCGGGCCTCGACCGTCTCGCGGATCGCCGCCGCCTGCTCCGGCGTCGTGAGGCGCAGGCCCGCGGTAAGGCACTGCTGCACCGCCGCGTCACACCCGGCGCGCGAGAAGACGAAGAAGATCGCGGG
This sequence comes from Actinomycetes bacterium, assembly GCA_023418375.1. GTDB lineage: Bacteria > Actinomycetota > Actinomycetes > Actinomycetales > Cellulomonadaceae > Actinotalea. Next base: position 3,346 of record JAEZZV010000041.1, read on the forward strand.
CAGCAGCCCGTCGCGGTCGAGCACGTCGACGACGGCGAACCGGGGCGGCGGCCGCCGTCCGCCGCCGGGTCCCGGACGCCGACCGCCGCGCCCCCGGTACCCGCGGTCGCCGCCGCGGGTCGGCCCGAGCGCACGTTCCTGGCGCCGCAGGTCCACCACCAGGTCGGGGTTGATCGGCGGGTCGATCCCGGGCGCCGTCGGGTCGACGTCGGCGACGTACAGGTCGAAGAGCCCGTCGCGCGTCATCACGTGCTGCCACAGGGGCACCGGGCGCCGCTCGCTGACGACCACCGCCGTGTCCCCGCGGACCATGGTGAGCCAGTCGCCGAACTCCTCGGCGTTGGAGACCGTCGCGGACAGCGAGGCGAGCTGGACGTCCGCGGGCAGGTGGATGATCACCTCTTCCCACACGGGTCCGCGGAACCGGTCGGCCAGGTAGTGCACCTCGTCCATGACGACGAACGCCAGCCCGTCGAGCGTCGGCGAGCCCGCGTAGAGCATGTTGCGCAGGACCTCGGTCGTCATCACGACGACGGGCGCCTCGCCGTTGAGCGTCGTGTCCCCGGTGAGCAGACCGATGTTCCCCGCGCCGTGCCGTCGCGCGAGGTCCGCGAACTTCTGGTTCGACAGCGCCTTGATCGGCGTCGTGTAGAAGGCCTTGCGGCCCTGCTGGAGAGCCAGGTGCACGGCGAACTCGCCGACGACCGTCTTGCCGGCACCGGTCGGCGCGGCGACGAGCACCCCGCGGCCGCCCTCGAGAGCCAGGCACGCCTCGACCTGGAACGGGTCGAGGTCGAAGGGCAGGTCGGCGGCGAACGCGCCGAGCGAGGTCTTCGCCACCGCCGCCCGTTGCCGTGAGGCCGCGTAGCGCTCGGCCGGGGTGGACATGCGCCCAGCCTAGGCGAGCAGCCGCACCGCGCCCGGGCGCACCTCGACCCGCAGGGGAAGCGGCCCGATGCGCTCGCCGTCCGCGAAGGCCGCGGGCGGCACCGGTCCGACCGGGCTGTGCTCGATGAGCACGCTCTGGCTGCGCAGCACCGTGCATGCGGGGTGCCGCACGTGCGTCCCCCGGTACACGCGCGGGAAGATGCCGAGCAGCTCGCTCCGGCTCAACGGCCCCGCGATGACGACGTCGAGCAGACCGTCGTCCATCCGCGAGTCGGGCGCGATGCGCATACCCCCACCGAAGAGGCTGCCGTTCGCGACGGCCACGAGCGTGCCCGTCGACTCCCACGTCTCGTCGTCGAGCGTCAGGCGGTATCCGTACGGGCGGAACCGGCGGAGCTCCGTCGCGAGCCCGCGGACGTACCGACCGCCGCCGCGGGGCCAGGTGAGCGCGTTGGCACGCGCGTTCACCGCGGCGTCCACCCCGCACGAGAGAACCCCGATGAACCACTCGTGCGCGCTGTAGTCCGGCGGCCCGACGACGACGGCGTCCACCGCGCGTCCGCCGCGCTCCAGCCCACCTTCGATGACGCGCACCGCGGCCGCGACGTCGTGCCGCGGCAGGCCCATGGCACGGGCGATGTCGTTGCCGCTGCCGGCCGCCACGATCCCGAGCGGCAGGTCCGTGCCCGCGACGATGTTGACGCCCAGGTGCACCATCCCGTCGCCGCCCGCGACGACGAGGGCGTCCAGGCCGCGCACCACGGCCTGTCGGGCCTGTTGCTCCGCGCCCATGAGGTCCGCGGCCGACAGGTCGGCCACCTCGTGCCCGCGCGCCCGGGCCGCGTCGAGCAGGTGCCTGCCGCGCCGCTCGCCCCGGCCGTGGCCGGCCGTGGGGTTCACGACGACGCCGATGCGCAGCCCGCTCACGCCTCCTCCCGGGCAGCGCGCCGACGGTCGGCGACGGCGCACACGCCGATCGCGCCGAAGTACAGCCCGCAGATCGGCAGCCCGAGGGCGAGCATCGAGACCACGTCCGAGGTGGGGGTCGCCACTGCAGCGAAGACGAAGGCGAGCAGGACCGCCCAGCGCCAGCCGGCGAGCATCCCGCGCGCGGTGGCGACGCCGACGGCGTCGAGACCGACCATGAGCACGGGCACGAGGAACGCCACGCCGAACGCCAGCACCATCCGCATGACGAAGCCGAGGTACGTCTGCGCGTCGATGACGTTCACGGCCTCGTCCGGGGTGAAGCCCACGAGCAGGCCGACCGCCTTCGGCAGCACCCACCAGGCGAGCGCGGCGCCTCCGAGGAACAGCGGCACGGAGGCACCGGCGAACGCGAGCGTGGTCCGCCGCTCGCGACGCGTCAGGCCGGGCGTGACGAAGGCCCAGAGCTGGTAGATCCACCACGGGCTCGTGACGAGCACACCGCCGAACAGGGCGAGCGTCACCTGCAGGTCCAGCGGGGTGGCCACGCCGGCGAAGTTGAGGGCGATCAGCGACCCGCGCTCGGCGGCAAGGTCGACCAGCGGTGCCGAGAGCACGTCGAAGAGCCACGGGTAGGCGAACCAGGCGCCCACTGCTCCGGCGAGGATCCCGGCCGCCGCCAGCATGAGCCGCGTGCGCAGCTCGCGGACGTGCTCGCGCAAGGGCATCCGGCCCTCCGGGCTGCGTCGCCCGCGGCTCGGCCGGGCGCGCTCAGGCGCGCGGGCCACCGTCGTCGCCGGTGGAGGGCCGGGCCGACGGGTCGTCGTCCTCGGGCCCGTCGCGGCCCTCCTTGACCTCGGAGCGGAAGACGCGCAGTGAGCGACCGACGCTGCGCGCGAGGTCGGGCAGGCGCCGCGCCCCGAAGAGCAGCAGCACGATGAGCAGGAGGAACAGCCACTCCCAGCCCTGCGGACCCCTCATCGCGCTCCTCCCACGTCGTGTGCGCTCATGCTAGCCGTCCCGTGCGCCGACCGATCACGGGCGACGGGTCGCGGTGCCGTCAGCGGACGAACGCCCACCAGCGCCGGTAGGCCTCCTCGTGGCGCTCGGTGCGCCGGCGCCGACGCGCCGCCGTCCTCGCCCGGGCGGCGGCCGTCCGCGCCCGCGCCGGCTCGGGATCTTCGAGCTCGACGGGCGCCGGGGTGGTGCCGACGGTGTCCGCGAGGGCCGCAACCCGGGCGTCCAGACGCTCGAGGACCCCCGAGAGCTCCTCGAGCGCTGCCAGGAGCGCCCTGCCGGACCGGTAGACGTGCCGCACCAGGAAGAACCCGCCCACCAGCGACCCGGTGACGAGCAGGAACCACACGGCGAACCAGAGCACGGGCCCAGGGTAGCCGGGGCAGGTCAGGCGCCCGCGTTCTCGTAGGCGTCGAGCGCGGCGCGGGCAGCCGCCACGGCGTCGCGCCCTGCGTCGGCCGGCTCCACCGCGCGCACGTACGGGGCGACCCGCAGCAGCAGGTGGCGCAGCCACGCGCCCGAGGCCACGCGCAGGGCGACCCGCATCCCGCCGTCGGGCAGCTCCGCGACCTCCTCGACCGGCAGCTGCTCGACCACCCACTGGGCCCGCGGGTCCAGGACGAGGACCACGCGCTCGTGCTCGGCCGATGGTGTGAAGGTCTCGCCGCGGGCGCGCCCGGGGCGCGTCGTGACGGGGTCGTCGAGCTCCGTCGCCTCGAGGATCCGGTCCAGGCGGAACAACCGCTCGCCGCGCGCGCCGTGGCACCACGCCTGCAGGTAGGAGTGCTCGTCGCCGGTCAGGAGCTGCCAGGGCTCGACGACCCGCTCGGAGGTCCGGTCCTCGGCGTCCACGTACCGCAGCCGGAGCCGACGACGGTCGCGCAGGGCGCGGCGGGCCTCCGCCAGGACTTCCGGGCGAGCCTCGACCGCGAGCTGCACGTCCATCGTCGCGGCGGCGTCGCCGGTCGCGGCGGTCAGCGCCTCGAGGGTGCTGGCGAGCACCTCACGCTCGCCAGGCTCCAAGAGGTCGCCCACGGACTCGCTCAGGGCGCGCAGCGCCGCGACGAGGGCGACGGCCTCCCGGGCGCCGAGCCGCAGCGCGCGCGTCATGCCGCGGGACTGGGTGAGCCGGAGGACGCCGGAGTCGAAGGAAGCCGCGTCGAAGTCGATGAGGTCGTCCGGCCAGTAGCCCGGGGTGCCCGAGACCCACAGGGTGTCGACATCCCGCAGCACCTGCTGCGGGGTGACCGCGAAGTGCTCGGCGACCTCCTCCACCGACACGCCCGGGTGCCGGTCGAGGTACGCGACCAGGCCCAGCAGGCGGACGAGCCGCTCCGGCGTCCGCTCAGCCATCGGCGCTCCCGTTGCTCGCGGCGGACAGTCGGTCCGCCATCGCCACCGCTTCCGCCAGCCGCCCGACGACGTCGTCGCGCAGGTCCGGCGGGCCGAGCACCAGCACCGCGTCCGCGTAGCCGAGCAGCTCCTCGGCCAGGTCGGCCGAGCGCTCGAAGGGCACGACGACGAGGTCGTCCCCCGCCCGTGGCTGCCCCGGCGGCTCCTGCGTGCCCGGGGCCACGGCCCGAGACCGCAGCGCACCCGCCCGGCCCACCGCGACCGACAGCCACGCCAGGCGGGTCCCGCCCGGCTGGCTCGCGGCGAGCATCGCCATCGGGTCCGCGTCGTCGGGCACCGTGAAGGCCCCCGGGAGGCCGACGGGCACGACGTCGTCCACGATCCGGCTCAGCCGGAAGACGCGCGGGGCGTCCCGTCCGGTATCGAAGCCGACGAGGTACCAGCCGCCCCGGCTCGCGATGATCCGCCAGGGCTGGACGGTGCGGCGGAGCACCTCACCCGTGCTGGCCGCCCGGTAGGTGAACTCGACCGCCTGGCGTTCGTGCGCGGCGTCGAGCAGGGGGGCGAGGGCGGGCCCCGCGGCGTGCAGCCGTGGCGCGAGCCCGGCCACCGCGTCCGTGTCCGCCGACGTGTCCCCCACGACGCGCAGCTTGGTCAGAGCGCGGGCGGCGTCGGCGCGCAGCGACTGGTCCTGCCAGAAGTCCGCCGCCAGGCCGAGCACCCCCAGCTGCGCGGCGCTCAGCTCCATCGGCGGCAAGGCGTACGCGTCGAGGTCCACCCGGTAGCCCGCGTCGTCGGCGTGGGCAGGGCCGTGCACGGTGGTCAGGGGCACGCCCAGGTCGCGCAGCGTCTCCTTGTCGCGCTCGAACATCCGCTCGAAGGCGTCGGTGCTGCCCTCCCGGTCGTAGCCCGCGACGGAGGTGCGGATCTGCTCCTTCGTCATCCGTCCTGGGGTGTTCACCAGGGCGATCACGAGGTTGAGCAGCCGCTCGGCGGGAGGCAGGGAGTCGGCCATGACCTCACACGGTAGCGGGCAGGTAGCGTGCTGGCGTGATCACGTGGCGCGATGGTGAGGTGGTGTCGCTCGGCGCACGCTGGGCGGGCGCGCAGGAGCTGACCGTGCAGACGACCGACGGCGTCGTGCGGGCGCTCGCGTACCCGTCGGTCGTCGGCGACGCGGCCGTGGGCGAGCGGGTCCTGCTCAACGTGACGGCCCTCGCGCGCGGCCTCGGTACGGGCGGCTACGCGCTCGTGGTCGCCCGGCCGGATGCCCTCCCCCCGGACCCGGCGCCCGGTCCCGGACACCTGGTCAAGGGCCGCTACACGCCGCAGCAGGCGATGGTCCTCGGCGTCGACGAGCAGGAGTCCGAGCACCACGACCTGCTGCGCGACGCCGACGACCTGGGCGGGATGCCCGTCGTCGTCGCCGACCTCCACTCGGCGCTGCCTGCCGTGGTCGCCGGGGCCCGGTGGTCGGCCGACGCCGCGGGTCGGCCGCTCCCCCGGGTCGCCTACGTGATGACCGACGGCGGTGCCCTGCCCGCCTGGTTCAGCCGCACCGTGGCGGCGCTGCGCGAGGCCGGGTGGCTCGCGTCCTGCCTCACGGTCGGCCAGGCCTTCGGCGGCGACCTCGAGGCCGTCACCGTGCACACCGGCCTCCTGGCCGCGCGGCTGGTCGTCGGCGCCGACCTGGTCGTCGTCGCCCAGGGCCCGGGAAACCTCGGGACAGGGACCCGCTGGGGCTTCTCCGGCGTCGCGGTCGGTGAGGCGCTCAACGCGGCCGCCGTGCTGCGCGGGCGGCCGGTGGCCGCGCTGCGTGTCTCCGGTGCCGACCCTCGCGAGCGGCACCGTGGCGTCTCCCACCACTCGCTCACGGCCGTGGGGCGCGTCGCGCTCGCACCGGCCGACGTGGTG